>CAMLBO010000035.1 GCA_946478305.1 uncultured Enterobacterales bacterium | reverse complement strand
CGTAAGGAGTCGTCGGCAGCGTCAGATGTGTATAAGAGACAGATCGTCTCCATGGCCATCGCGCACTTCTTCTGGCAGCGCTTTCTCGACAAGCGCGAAGCTGGCAACCCGGTAGTGATTGAAGAAACCGAAACCATCCCGGTTGAGACCAATGCGCCGTGGTTCTATGCCATCCTGCCCTTCACCCCGATTATCGGCGTGCTGGTGTTCGACGGCAAATGGGGCCCGAATCTGCATATCATTACCATTTTGGTGATCTGTATGTTCCTGACCGCCATCATCGAAACCGTGCGTAACCGCAACGGCAAAGCGGTGTTCGCCGGTCTGGACGTGGCTTACCGCGGGATGGCCGACGCCTTCGCTAACGTAGTCATGCTGCTGGTCGCGGCAGGCGTATTTGCTCAGGGCCTGAGCACGGTTGGGTTTATCAGCAGCCTGATAGGTTTAGCGCAAAACGTCGGTTCCGGCAGTATCGTGATGATGCTGGTGCTGGTGACGATCACCGTGCTGGCGGCCATGACCACCGGCTCCGGTAATGCGTCGTTTTACGCTTTCGTGGAACTCATCCCTAAGCTGGCGGCAAAAATGGGCATCAACCCGGAATATCTGGTGATCCCGATGCTACAGGCCTCAAACCTTGGCCGCACCATTTCCCCGGTCTCCGGCGTGATTGTCGCCGTGGCAGGTATGGCAAAAATTTCCCCGTTCGACGTGGTTAAGCGCACCTCCGTTCCGGTTCTGGTAGGCCTGATTGTGGTGGTCGTCGCGACAGAAGTGTTTATTCCGCTGCATTAAATAATTATCAGTAGTACCACTATCTCTTGGCCGGTCTAATGTTCGCTGATCAGACCGGCTTAATTATATCCAGCCTGGTTTACCGCCAAATGCCTCAACCCCACAGGTCATTCTCATCCATTAGTAGATGTACTTTCGTATGCAAAAAGCGTTAATTCCTAGTCAGCACTGTGGCATGATCGCGGCAGATATTCATGAAATAAGCGTATGTCGGAAAGAGTTACTATAAACACCGAGGTTTGAGAATGGGTTTTGTCAGAGAAGTGGTCAGTCAAGAAGATTTTAATAAGTACAAGTTGGGTCGTTACGAAGAGCGGCTTCCCTTCAGTTTTATCCCTAATTCAACTTACTGGGTGATCGATCGCGAACGGGATATCTATCTTACATCATATCAGTCAGGCGGAAATGACCCCGAACCCGATGCAATATGGAAAAATAAATTCATTTTCTATATTAATGGCGATATGTATAAAATAACAATGACATTATCAGTTGAAAAATTAGGTGAGCAACACTGGTCTTATTTATGGAAATATCAATCTTTAGCTTTCATACCTTATTTCTCCACAGGAATTAAGAGCAAGTATAAAGATGAGCAATTTATACCAATTTTCAAAGAAACAGTGACATTATATCGGCATGCGGGAGAGGATGACCCTGAGGTGTTGGATATTAGCTTTAATTTTTAGTTAAAAAAAATAATAAAATTATAGACAAGGAGTGTTTATGGAATCATTATCCCTTAACCAAGCTTCAGAACTCTTAAAAAACAATCCCGGAGCGTTCACAACCCCTGAATCCTTACAGAGCCTTATTGAACATGTTAATATGGAAACCTCCGGGAAGATAACCATTTTTTATAGCGGAAAATATGGTGATACCTGGACCAATGATATAGTTGAAGCAATGAATGAAGCAGATGATGATGTTCGTATTATTAACAAAACTGATGTGGCCAAGCTATTAAATACTCAAGAATTTAAAGCCGCAGCAGGTCGGGCATTTGGTATTTTCAGCCAAACTGAGTTAAATAGTTCACTTGCCTATGGTTCAACTTCCCCGTTAAATGATTTTTTCTATAATGCAACCAATGGCATGTGGGCCCAGGCCTCAACCCGTTTTGCCCGGGAAACCGTCGGTGAAGTAACAACGCTCACGGCCTTTGCCGATTTTGACCGTACATTTGCACAAATTGAACTGCCTGTCATACTTGCCAACCCAAATATCACTACTACAAAAGGAGTAACCTATGAGCTTTGTCAGAGAAGTGGTCAGTCAGGAGGATTTCGATAAGTACGATCTGGGCCGTTACAAGCAAAGACTCCCTATGAGTATTACTGCTAATTCAACATACTGGGTGATCGATCGCGAAAGAGATATCTACCTCACATCATATAGGTCGACTGGGAATGATCCGGAACCACAGGATTATTCAAGAAGATTTTTTATTTTTTATATTTCAGGAGATATGTATGAAATCACACTTAACCTAAAAATTAAAAAATTAGGCGAAGGCCACTGGTCCTATTTATGGGAGTATCAATCACTCGCATTTATGCCTTATTTTTCTATAAACAAGGAGGATAAACATCAGACTATTGAAATTTTATCCATATTCAAGGGTGTCGTAAAAATATATCGTCACGCGGGCAAGAATGACCCAGAACATTTAGATATTAGTTTTAATTTTTAGATAACGCTCCCGTTAACACGATTAAAAAGCAGTCATCATAGAATTTCAAACCCGGCAAAAATCCACTATTGGATATGATGACGGAACTAAAAAATATAAAAATATTGCAAGCTTTATGGCATAATACCCTAAGGTACTGGCGGTTTGGGCATGCATACCCCAACAGTCAGCTATATATTAATAAACAAGGAGTAACCTATGGACTTTGTGAAAGAAGTTATCACTCAGGAAGATTTCGATAAGTACGACCTGGGGCGCTATGAGAAAAGACTTCCTATGGGAATTTATGTCAATTCTACTTATTGGGTGATTGACCGTGAACGGGATATTTACTTAACATCATACAAATCAACAGGAAACGATCCCGAACCTGGTGCAAACTGGAGAAATAATTTTATTTTCTACATAGCCGGAGATATGTATAAAATCACATTAACTTTAACCTCCAAAAAATTAGGTGAACGACATTGGTCTTATCTATGGGATTATAATTCATTAACGTTCATACCTTACTTCTCTATAAGTAATGAGAGTAAGTATAAGGATGAAGAACTTATACCTACATTTAAAGAAGCAGTGACGACATACCGCCATGCCGGTGAGAATGATTTAACAAAATTAGAGATAAACTTTAACTTCTAAATTTATAATAAATTTAAACAAGGAATGTTTATGGGTTATTTATCTTCAAAACAAGCTATAGAATTATTAAATACTCACTCTGAAAATTATATGACTCCTGAGTCGCTGCAGGACTTAGTTGACCGGGTCAGTATGCAAACACCTGGTAAAATAACTATTTTCTATAGTGGTAAATATGCTGATATCTCTGCAAATGAAATCGTTGAATCGATGAGTTTAGCTAATGATAATATTCGTATTATCAATAATACCGATGTATCAAAACTGCTTGGTTCATTAGAATTCCAAAAGGCAGCCGGGCGTGCATTTGGCATTTCTGACTTAAATGAGTTAGAAGATGCACTCGTCTATGGTTCAACTTCCCCGTTAAATGATTTTTTCTATAATGCAACCAATGGCATGTGGGCCCAGGCCTCAACCCGTTTTGCCCGGGAAACCGTCGGTGAAGTAACAACGCTCACGGCCTTTGCCGATTTTGACCGTACATTTGCACAAATTGAACTGCCTGTCATACTTGCCAACCCAAATATCACCACTATAAATGGTAAGAGTGCCTGGGAATTATCCTTCAGATATCATTTTGAACTGTTCAATGGTGCTACAGAGGTCGAAGCATTAAAAATCGCTTTTAATTCGACCAGCGCCAGCTCTTATGATGACTCAGATAAACTGCAATATGGTAAAGATATTAAAGGGGAAATAGTAGTCGACTCCAGGGCGTATTTTAAAGATTCAGCCATTGATGGGCACGCCCCTCCCTCGATTGAACCTTATATAAGAATTCCCATGGCGGAACCTTCTACTGAGATAGTTTACGGCCAGCAGGAAAATACTATTTTTGATGAAAGATTTGGGAAAGCTACTTATTTATTTGATTATTTAACCTCTAAACAAATAGCTGGTATAGAACTTTATCAAGGAGTCCGGGGTTTTGCAGCGGATATGTCGCTCAAAATAGTCATACTGTCAGGTGTAGATGCCCTCTCTGAAGCAAAAGATGCCTATGATGCAGGTGATACTGCACAAGCTGAAGATATCGTCAGCACCTGGCTAGCCCATGTTGTGGCAGGCTCTTTGCTTACTAATATTGTGGCAACTGAGATAGGGCTGGCAGATATATGCCTGGGAATCGCTGCTTTAGGTACCGCAGGTGCCTATGCCGCAGTTGCGCTCGAGCTGGCTTTTTTCGCGACACTAGGTTACTACGCCGGAAAAGCCGTTAATAATTTAGCTGATGATATCACCCGCTGGTTTACTGCTGCCATGAAAGATCCACTGGTCTTGGATCTGGATGGCAATGGCATTAACACCGTCGCCGATGATGGCAGCATACGCTTTGATTTCGACGGTGACGGTATCAGAACGGGAACGGGATGGATTAGCCCCGGCGACGGTTTGCTGGTATTTGACCGTAATGGCAACGGCATGATTGATAATGGCCAGGAGCTTTTCGGCTCGGATACGATTAAGCACAATGGGCAGCTTGCGCTCGATGGCTTTGATGCGTTACGGGATCTGGATTCTAACGGCGATGGCTATTTCGATATGCGAGATGATATGTTTTCGCAGGTTATGGTGTGGCAGGACCTCAATCAGGACGGTATTGCACAGCCTGATGAATTAAAAAGCCTGAAAGATGCCGGGGTCGCCAGTATTGATTTAACCAGCCACATCGCTAATACCACCAATAATGGCAATATCATTGTCGCGACGAGCAGTTTTGTTCGCGATGATGGCACGACCGGTCTGGTTGGAGAACTCGATTTAGCTTCCACTCCGTTCTACAGCGACTTCACAACGGATATTCCCTTAACGGATAGCGCAAAATTGATGCCTGAAATCAAAGGCGCGGGGATCGTACGTAACCTGCGTGAGGCCATGAGTTTATCCCCCGCTTTTGAAGCACTCATCCGGCAATTCGGTAAAGGCACGTCAGCCAACCAAATGGCCATGCTGGACAGTGTTATCATTGGGTGGTCAGATACCGCGAATAATCAGGATTTTGCGCATAACTTCGCAAGTCTGGCTGCGGGGCAAAACCAAATTCGATTTGCCTGGTCCTGGGAACTTGAAGGCCGGGAGCCAACCGCCAATGAATTAGCCAAGAAAGATTTTTTGGAAAAAACCAATATCCTGGGGAAATTCAATGGCGTTAATTTCATAAGCGTCAACTTTAGTGAAAAACACGTTGAGGGCGGTTGGAGCGCTGCCGTTTCAGTCACAACGACAGGATGGACTTTCTTTAATTGGGTTTACAAGCTTAGCAGTGAGAAACAAGAAATTGTGATCACTGAAGCGAACCTTAATATTGTCCCATCAATGTTAACCTACATTAATCTGTCCTATGATGCCCTTCGCCAATCAATTTATCAGGGGTTGTCTGTACAGACACGAATGTCTGATTACCTCAAGGCAATAGGGATTTCATTCGCAGCCGGCCAGCCGGAATTAAGTTATGCAGCACCTTTAGCCATGTTAATTTCCAGAATGGAGAGTGATCCTGTCTCGGCATTTATTGATGCTACAGAATTGGAAAAACTCTCGATTGATAGTGTATTCAAAGAAAAATTGCAGCAACTGACAGGTGATATTGCTGACCGGCTAAGCCGTACTCAAACGCAGGAATTAACGTCTCAACTTCAGGCGTTAATGTTCAATAGTACCTCCCCTGTTTCTATTCTGATAGGCAGCGAAGGAAATGATATTTTGTCGGGTAAAGCTAAGCAGAACCAACTGTTTGGTGGCGACGGCAATGATACGTTGCAGGTCGACAAATTCAGCTCATCAAACAACCTCTTTCATGGCGGAAAAGGTAATGACCAGATTTACGGCAGCGCCTACGATGACACCTACCTGTTTAATCTCGGTGATGGTCAGGATGTGATTCACGAATACGGTGGTACCAATACTTTGGTGCTGGGCGTCGGAATTACCGCCGCAGACCTGAGCTTTAGAAAGCAAGGCCGTGATTTTGTTATCACCATTGGTGATGGCGCCGACAGCATTACCCTCGCTTCGGCTTTCAGTACGGATAACGCAGCAGCAACCACCAAGTCAGGGCTGGTAATAGAGAGTATCCATTTTGCCGACGGTAGCCAGATGACCTGGTCGCAAATTGCCGATGCGGGAATAATTTCCCAAGCCATGGGAAATACCGACACGACACTGAATGGGTATCAGGGCCGTAACCAGATGTTGGGCGGTGATGGTAACGACACGTTGCAGGTTGACAAGTTCAGCTCGTCAAATAACGTATTCTACGGTGGAAAAGGCAATGACCAGATTTACGGCAGTGCCTACGATGATACTTACCTGTTTAACCTCGGTGACGGGCAGGATGTGATCCATGAATACGGTGGGCACAATATCCTGGTGCTCGGAGCGGGGATCACAACCACTGACTTGACGTTCATGAAACAGGGGCATGATTTTGTTATCCGTGTAGGTGAAGGCAGCGACAGCATCACTTTGGCTTCCGCCTTCAGTACCGATAATGCTTCAGCCACTACCAAAGTGGGTATGGTTATGGAGAGCATTCACTTTGCCAACGGTAGCCAACTGAGCTGGACACAAATAGCCGATGCCGGAATCGTTTCCCGAGCCAACAGCAATGCTGATACCACGCTTTATGGCTATCAGGGGCATAACCAGATGTTCGGTGGTGATGGAAACGACATATTGCAGGTGGATAAATTCGGTTCATCGAACAACATATTCTATGGTGGAAAAGGTAATGACCAGATTTATGGCAGTGCCTACGATGATACTTATTTGTTTAATCAAGGTGATGGACAGGATGTTATTCATGAATACGGCGGTAAAGATAAACTTATTTTCGGTGAAAATATCAGTGAGAATGATATTTGGCTGAGTAAAAAAGGCCAGGATCTCGAATTATCCTTTACTGCAAATGATGACAAGGTCACCGTCGCAAACTGGTTTTCCGGAACAACGTATCATATTGAGGAGATCACGACAGCCAGTGGTAAGACGTTGAAAGACAGTCAAGTTCAGGCTCTGGTTGAAAGCATGGCAGCTTTTTCTCCGCCCTCTTCTGGCCAGTCAATACTTACTCCTGCTCAGCAGCACCAGCTTGATGTCGTGATTGCCGCCAGCTGGAAGTAAAACGTTTCGACTCAGCCACAGGTTTCCTGTGGCTCTTTATTTGATTTATTGGATAATGTTATTTCATGGAAGAACAGGTTATAAAGAAAAAAGATGACGATATAGCTGATAGCGGCTTACATATGTTGGTGCTTGTCGCTCAGTATCACAATACACCTATTTCACCTGAGCAATTGCGTCATATTTATTTACCTCAGGGAGGTTTATTTACTGATGCAGAGATTTTGTTGGCCGCCCGGGGTATAGGGCTTAAAGCAAAAAAAACAGTAAGTAGTATTAAACGTCTGGAAAACACGCCGCTGCCTGCAATAGGCATCGATAATCAGGGACGGTTTTTCATTATTGCAAAAGCCGAAAAGGGTAAGGCCCTGGTGTTTCAATATGAGAAGCAAAGAACCGAAGTGGTTAGTTTCGACGAATTACAAACATTATGGACAGGAGAAATCATCCTTATCCGCTCTCAGTCATCTCTAAAGGCGGAGTTTGCCCGTTTCGATTTCACCTGGTTTATTCCGGCGATCATTAAATACCGTAAACTTTTAAGCGAAGTCCTTATTTCCTCTTTTGCACTGCAATTATTCGCATTAGTGACACCTCTGTTTTTCCAGGTCGTTATGGACAAAGTTCTGGTCCACAATGGATTGACTACTCTCGATGTTTTAGCCATTGGACTACTCGGCCTGATGATATTTGAGAGCGTTCTGAGTGGGTTGCGTAGTTATGTCTTTGCCCATACAGCCAGCCGCATCGACGTTGAACTGGGTTCAAAAGTTTTTAGGCATTTAGTTCACCTACCGCTGGCTTATTTTCAGGCCCGTCGCGTCGGAGACTCGGTTGCGAGAGTGCGTGAACTTGAAAATATACGTAGTTTTTTAACCGGTAATGCCATTACGCTGGTGATGGATATTCTATTTTCTTTTGTATTTCTGGCAGTGATGTTTTTCTACAGTGGTTGGTTAACATTAATTGTGGTCTGCTCTTTGCCGCTTTACTTTATTATTTCCTTTTTCATTACGCCTTTATTGAAGGTTAGAGTTCAAGAAAGTTTTAGCCGTGGTGCTGAGAACCAAGCTTTTTTAGTGGAAACTATTAACGGTATTGATACTGTCAAAACAATGGCCGCAGAACCCCAAACGATACAGCGCTGGGATAATCAATTAGCCAGTTATGTCCGCGCGGGATTTAAGACACAAACTCTTTCTACAATTGCCAATGAAGGCGTGAATTTTATCAGCAAGCTGGTGACCGTTGCCACACTTTGGTTGGGCGCCCGGCTTGTTATCGACGGTCAAATTTCAGTTGGGCAACTTATCGCCTTTAATATGTTGGCGGGGCGTGTTTCTCAGCCCATTATTCGCCTGGCCCAGCTCTGGACCAACTTCCAGCAAACCAGCGTATCGGTGCAACGGCTCGGAGATATCCTCAATACCCGCACTGAGTTAGTACAAACCACGCAAAGCACGCTGCCGACCATTAAAGGACGCGTAGAGCTGGAGCAGGTTTGCTTTCGTTACCGCCCTGACGGTCCCGAAATTTTAAGGGATATAAGTCTGACGATAACGCCCGGCCAGGTGATTGGCATCGTTGGCAGGTCTGGCTCAGGAAAGAGCACCCTGACCCGTTTACTACAGCGCCTTTTTACCCCGGAGCGCGGTCGGGTGTTGGTGGACGGTATGGATCTGGCTATCGCTGATGTGTCTTCGCTACGTCGTCAGATTGGCGTCGTACTGCAAGACAATATGTTGTTCAACCGCTCAGTCAGAGAGAATATCGCCCTGACCCTACCAGGTGCCCCGCTCGACCTTGTAATTCGTGCCGCACAGTTAGCCGGAGCACACGACTTTATTCTGGAATTGCCCGAAGGTTATGACACCGTGGTAGGTGAGCATGGTGCATCACTTTCCGGTGGTCAGCGTCAACGAGTGGCCATCGCACGCGCATTGATTGGTAATCCCCGTATTCTGATTTTTGATGAAGCAACCAGCGCTCTGGATTATGAATCTGAACATATTATCCAACAAAATATGCGGGATATTTGCCAAGGAAGGACCGTCATCATCATTGCCCACCGACTGTCCGCTGTGCGTGATGCCCACCGGATTATCGTTATGGAACGCGGCCAAATTGCCGAACAAGGCTCACACAGTGAACTACTGGCCCAGTCCGGGGGGATTTACGCCCGGCTATACAGGATGCAACAACAATGACGCGGCCTTCATCTTCTGACTCCTCTTTTGCGCGTTCATTGTTTCAGCATTATGTTCAAGCCTGGCGTGAAGCATGGCAACAGCGTAAATTGATGCAACCGCCTTCCAGAGAAAAAGACGATATTGATTTTTTACCTGCAGCATTAGCTCTGCAAGAACAACCCGTGCATCCTGCTCCCCGCTATATCCAAAGTACAATTATGGTTTTTGTCTTATTAGCGTTGATCTGGTCTTGCATAGGTAAAATAGACGTCGTGACAACAGCGACTGGCAAAATTGTCGTTGATGGCAGGAGTAAAACGATTCAGTCGAGTGGTGTGGCTACCGTCAAAGCGATTTATGTGCAGGATGGTCAATCAGTGAAGACAGGCGATCTGTTAGTTGAGCTTGACAGTAGTCAGGCCGATGCAGATACCCGACGCTCTCACGATGAGCTGATAACTGCACGTCTTGATGCGGCTCGGGCAAACAGTTTGTTGCACGCGATTAACAACGGTGATCCACTCTTCATTCCGACACTTGCCCCCA
This sequence comes from uncultured Enterobacterales bacterium, assembly GCA_946478305.1. Classification (GTDB taxonomy): domain Bacteria; phylum Pseudomonadota; class Gammaproteobacteria; order Enterobacterales; family Enterobacteriaceae; genus Ewingella. Next base: position 33,919 of record CAMLBO010000035.1, on the reverse strand, counting down.
TGGAGGACATCTCCCCCGAGCAGCATGCGGTGGCGCAGCGCTGGGTGGAAGAACAGTATCGTGAGTTTGCTCAAACGCTTTTGCAATCAGGGGCTGAAATCGAGCAGCGACAAGCCGAAATTATTTCTGCCAATGCTCAGATAGTACAGCTCAAACTGACGCTACCAATGAGTGAACGGGTAGCATCAGACTATCAACAACTGATGGCAAAAGGCATTGTGTCTAAACATGCCACGTTAGAGAAGCAGCAGATCGTGTTAGAGCGCAAAATGCAGCTTATTGCGCAGCAGACTAAGGTTATAGAGCTCGCAGCCGCCAAAAAGCAGGCTGAGTTTCATCGAAAAACGACGATTGCGCAAACACAGCGGTCTACTTATGAGCTCAAAGAAGATGCAGAGCACCGTATATCTACCTCTCATCAGGAATTGTCAAAATCGCAGTATCAGCAGCGACTTATGCGGCTGACTTCCCCAATTGATGGAACTGTGCAACAGCTGGTTGTGCATACACTGGGTGGTGTGGTAACCGAAGCTCAGGCATTAATGTTGGTCGTCCCGACAGACCAGCCGTTGGAGGTTGAAGCTACCGTCAGTAATAAGGATATCGGTTTTGTCAGACCCGGTCAGGACGTTGAAATCAAGATAGATACTTATACGTTCACCCGTTATGGAATTGTCCATGGCAACGTTATTTCAGTTTCAAACGATGCTATCGATGATGAAAAACGGGGGCCTGTATATAGCGCGAGGATCCAGCTTGATAAGAAATATATTCTATTTGGTGACAAGAAATTGGCGCTGACACCCGGCATGTCCGTTCAAGCCGAGGTCAAAACAGACAAGCGCAGGATTATTGATTATTTTCTGAGCCCGCTGGAGCAATATGCTCAGGAAAGTTTAAAAGAACGCTGATATTCTTCTCTATAGAGTAAACCGGGGGCATGGATTAGAAAACAGGCCCCTTACTCGTTAAGCCGTTCAATCAGCCAAACATCCCATCAATCACATGAATACGATAGAGCCTCCCGGCATCTCAGGGTAAACTTCTGCGCCTTATAAGACGGGGTTGCCCTGAGCACAGGGGCAATACCTGCAATCCTTTTGCACCGAACGAAGGCTGACTATGTCTCAACAACCGATCACCCCGGAAAAAAACCATAAACGCATTGGCGGCTGGTTACTGGCTCCGCTGGCGTACCTGATTGTTACGCTGATGAGCGTTACGCTGATGCTGGTGCTGTTCGCGATGGCGCTGTTTATGCCTGAATCGAGAGATTATCTGCTGACCAATTCCCAAGCGTTCACCCTGCAATGGTACTTCTCTGTGGTGACCACGCTGGCGATGGGTGCCTTTACGCTCGCGGTGCTGTGGCAATTTTGCAAACGAACTCGCGTAGTGCCAAAAATGTATATCATCTGGCTGCTGTGCACCGTGTTGCTGGCAGTAAAAGCCTTCGCTTTCTCACCGATCAACGACGATATGGCCGTGCGCAATTTGCTCATGGCGTTACTAGCGGCAGCCCTTTTGGTCCCTTATTTCAAACGTTCGCGTCGGGTGAAAGAGACCTTTACCGAATAACCCTGCGGTTACCCCGTTGTCCCTGGGGCGCTTATTTAAGATAATAAGCGGTTGTAGCGTCTGATCTCTGCGCTCAGACGCTGATTTATTTTCCGTTATATTCAGGCAATGTCATGACTTCTTACCTGTTACTGTTCGTCGGCACCGTGCTGGTGAACAACTTTGTTTTGGTTAAGTTTCTCGGTTTATGCCCGTTTATGGGCGTATCCAAAAAACTCGAATCTGCCATCGGCATGGGATTAGCCACAACATTCGTCATTACGTTGTCGAATATCTGCTCGTGGATTGTTAATACCTTCGTCCTGATGCCGCTGGGTCTGGTTTATCTGCGCACTATGGCCTTTATTCTGGTCATCGCCGTTGTTGTGCAGTTCACTGAGATGGTGGTGCGGAAAACCAGCCCGTCGCTTTACCGCCTGCTCGGCATCTTCCTGCCGCTTATCACCACCAACTGCGCAGTACTGGGCGTCGCTCTGTTGAACATCAATCAGGCCCACAACTTCATGCAGTCTGCACTGTATGGTTTTGCTGCGTCGCTCGGCTTCTCGCTGGTGATGGTGTTGTTCGCTGCTATCCGCGAACGTCTGGTAGTGGCTGATGTGCCAGCACCATTCAAAGGTTCATCGATTGCCCTGGTCACGGCGGGCCTGATGTCACTGGCCTTTATGGGCTTTACCGGTCTGGTGAAATTCTAATGTTTGAACTGTGGGTTGCGATTGGTGCGCTGACGGCATTGGCACTGGTCTTCGGGCTGCTGCTGGGTTATGCGTCGCGCCGCTTTGCCGTTGAAGGCAATCCTGTTGTCGATCAAATTGACGCTATCCTGCCACAAAGCCAGTGCGCGCAGTGCGGTTACCCTGGCTGTAAGCCTTACGCTGAAGCGGTCGCCAATGGCGATAACATCAATAAATGCGTGCCCGGTGGCGAAGCCGTGATGCTCAAACTTTCCGCGCTGCTCAACGTTGAACCGCAACCGCTGGGCGAAGATGCAGCCGCTGCGGTGCCCGTTCGCACCGTGGCTTATATCGACGAAAGTAATTGCATCGGCTGCACCAAATGCATTCAGGCCTGTCCGGTTGACGCCATCGTGGGTGCCACCCGCGCCGTACATACCGTGATCACTGATTTATGCACCGGCTGTGATCTGTGTGTCGCCCCGTGCCCCACTGACTGCATAGAGATGCTGCCGATTAAAACCACCACCGCAAACTGGAAGTGGGATATGAAATCCATTCCGGTGCAAGTCATCCATGCGGAGTAAGCGCAACGCCATGTTTAATCTTTTCTCCGCGCTCAAAAAAGACAAGCTGTGGGACTTCGACGGTGGCATTCATCCGCCGGAAATGAAGACCCAGTCCAGCCACGTGCCGCTGCGTCGTGTGCCGTTATCCGAGCGCTTTATTATTCCTCTTCAGCAGCATCTGGGTCCTGAGGGTGAGCTGTGCGTAAAAGCCGGTGATCGGGTCTTAAAAGGTCAGCCACTGACGACGGGCCGCGGCCGCACCGTGCCTGTTCATGCTCCGACGTCAGGCATTATCACCGCCATTGAGCCACATATCACCGCGCATCCCTCCGGACTGAAAGAGCTGTGTGTGTTGATTCAGGCCGACGGCGAAGATCGTTGGGTTGAACGTGACGTTGTCACGGACCATCACCAGCTTGATGCTGCCGAACTCAATGCCCTTATTCATCAGGCAGGTATTGCAGGTCTTGGTGGCGCCGGTTTCCCGACCGCCAGTAAACTTCAGGGCGGTATGACCTCTACCCGCACGCTGATCCTCAACGCCGCAGAATGTGAGCCCTACATCACTGCCGATGACCGGCTAATGCAGGAACACGCTGGGGAGATCCTCGAAGGCACGCGCATTCTTTGCCATATGCTTCATCCCGAACGCGTGATCATCGGCATCGAAGACAACAAACCTGACGCCATCCGAGCGCTGAAACAGGCTATCAAAGCCGAACAGGCGAATGGCGTAGCCATTGAACTGCGCGTGGTTCCGACCAAATACCCGTCGGGCGGTGCCAAGCAGCTGACCAAAATTTTAACCGGGCTCGAAGTGCCGAAAGGTCACCACTCCTCCCACATCGGCGTATTAATGCAGAACGTCGGTACCGTGTTTGCCATTAAACGCGCGATTATCGACGGCGAGCCGCTGATTGAACGCGTGGTGACGCTGACCGGCGAAGCGATGGGTAAACCGGGCAATGTATGGGCACGTCTCGGCACGCCGATTGCTGACCTGATGACCGAAGGCGCGCTGCGCCCGCAGGGTACGCAGAAGATGGTGATCATGGGCGGCCCGTTGATGGGCTTCACCCTGCCGTCGCTCGATGTGCCGGTAGTGAAAATCTCCAACTGCCTGCTGGCCCCGTCGGAAAGCGAAATGGGTCAGCCGGAACCGGAGGAAGCCTGTATTCGTTGCAGCCTGTGTGCGGATGCCTGCCCGGCAGGACTTTTGCCACAACAACTCTACTGGTTTAGCCGGGGGCAGGAGCATGAGAAGGCGCGCAATCATAATCTGTTTGACTGCATCGAGTGTGGTGCCTGCGCCTATGTCTGCCCGAGTAATATTCCGCTTGTGCAATATTACCGCCAGGAGAAAGCCGAAATCCGTGCCGTAGATTTAGAAACCGCCAAAGCCACCGAGGCTAAAGCGCGATTCGAGGCAAAACAGGCACGTATGGAACGCGAGAAACTGGCCCGCGAAGAGAAGCACCAGAAATCAGCAGTGAAACTCGACACGCCGGTAGCAGAGAAAGCACCAAAAACAGAGGTCGTGACGTCCGCTGAGGCGCAGGAGAGCGTCGCTGATGTCGATCCGCGTCAGGCTGCGCTGGCCGCCGCCATTGCGCGCGCAAAAGCGAAAAAAGCCGCTGCCACTCAGGAAGCCGCCGTGGCCTCTGAACCCATCACCACGCCATCGGCACCCGTACAGACTGAAGATGACAGCGCCCGTAAGGCAGCGGTCGCCGCCGCGATTGCCCGCGTGAAAGCCAAGAAAGCCGGGAATATAGGTGTCGTGGTAAACGCTACTGACAGCACCCTGTCTGTGACACCTTCACCGGCTGAACCTTCCGCTGATGATAAGCGCAAAGCCGCTGTCGCGGCAGCCATTGCCCGTGCGAAAGCCAAAAAGGCCGCTTCGCAGGAACAGACCTCTGAGGAAGTCGCATCAGAACCAACACAACAAGAAAGTGATCCACGCAAAGCCGCAGTGGCTGCTGCGATCGCCCGGGTTAAGGCGCGTAAAGCTGCCGCTCAGACAATGTCGAACGAGGAATAAATGGCTTTTCGAATCGCGAGTTCTCCTTTTACCCATAACCGGCAAAACACCAGCACTATCATGCTGATGGTGATTTTAGCCTGTATTCCCGGCCTGCTGGCGCAAGTGTGGTTCTTTGGCTACGGCACGCTGGTGCAGCTGGCGCTGGCGATTATCATCGCCCTGCTGACCGAAGGTGCGGTGTTGCAACTGCGTAAAATGCCGGTCAAAAAACGTCTGGGAGATAACACCGCCCTGTTGACGGCAGTATTACTTGGCATCAGCCTGCCACCGCTCGCGCCGTGGTGGATGGTGGTAATAGGTACAGTGTTTGCCATTGTCATCGCCAAGCAGCTATACGGCGGGCTGGGTCAAAACCCTTTTAATCCGGCGATGGTCGGTTACGTGGTGCTGCTTATCTCCTTCCCGGTACAGATGACCACCTGGTTGCCGCCGGATGCGCTGCAACACCACCATGTCGGTTTGGCTGATACCCTGATGACCATTTTTACCGGCCATAACAGCCAGGATTTAACCGCCTATCAGTTGCAGATGAACGTAGACGGTGTGACCCAGGCTACGCCACTGGATGCCTTCAAAACCGGTTTGCGCTCAGGCCACAGTGCCGATCAGGTGCTGGCTGAACCCCTGTTTGGCGGGATTCTGGCCGGTCTCGGCTGGCAGTGGATCAATCTTGGCTTCCTGGCCGGTGGCCTGTTCCTGATGGCGAAAAAAATCATCAGCTGGCACATCCCGGTCAGCATGCTATTGATGCTAACCTTCTGCGCCACGCTGGCTTGGGGTCTCTCGCCGGAAGCCTATCCGCCACCGATGGTGGGTCTGTTCTCTGGGGCGACCATGCTCGGCGCGTTCTTTATCGCCACCGACCCAGTGACGGCCTCCACCACACCGAAAGGACGTCTGATCTTCGGCGCGCTGATCGGCCTGCTGGTATGGCTTATCCGTACTTATGGCGGTTATCCGGACGGTATCGCCTTCGCCGTTTTGCTGGCGAACATCACCGTGCCGCTGATTGACCATTACACCCAACCGCGCGTTTACGGGCATCGCTGAGGACAGCATGGAAAAAGGCAAAATGTTACAGACCATGCGCCGTCACGGCGTCACGCTCGCAGTGTTTGGCGCGCTGATGACCGGTATGACAGCCGTCGTGAATATGCTCACCAAGCCAACTATTGAGCATCAGGCACTGTTACAGCAGAAGAATCTTTTCGACGAAGTGATCCCGTCCGATGTTTATGATAACAATATGCAGAGTGAATGTTACAACGTCACTGATGACGCGCTGGGCAGCGCGGGCCCCCACCGCCTTTATCTGGCGCGAAAAGAGGGCCAGCCCGTCGCGGCGGCGATTGAAACTACTGCACCGGACGGATACTCCGGCGCCATCCAGCTGTTGGTCGCCGCTGATTTTCATGGCAAAGTCTATGGTACCCGCGTACTGGAACAACATGAAACACCGGGACTGGGTGATAAAATTGAAGTGCGTGTCTCTGACTGGATTAAAAGTTTTGCTGGAAAGGTTATCAGTGGCCCTGACGATGCACGGTGGGCGGTCAAAAAAGATGGCGGCATGTATGACCAGTTTACCGGCGCCACGATCACACCGCGTGCCGTGGTTCGTTCAGTGAAACGTACCGCACTGTTTATCGAGACGGTACCGTCTCAGCTTTCCCACCTCACCCCTTGTGGAGCCCGTGATGAGTGAAGCCAAAAAGATAATTATTCAGGGTCTGTGGACCAATAACTCCTCGCTGGTGCAGCTGCTGGGCCTCTGCCCGCTGCTGGCGGTGACGTCAACGGCGACCAATGCACTCGGTTTGGGGCTTGCCACCACGCTGGTGCTGACCTGCACCAACGCCATGATCTCTGCATTCCGTCGCTGGGTGCCCAATGAGATCCGTATTCCTATTTACGTGCTGATCATCGCCTCCGTGGTCAGTACCGTGCAGATGTTGATCAACGCTTATGCCTTTGGGCTCTATCAGGCACTGGGGATTTTCATCCCGCTTATCGTCACCAACTGTATTGTGGTGGGCCGCGCTGAAGCTTGTGCCGCCAGCAGTCCAGTGCATCTGGCCGCGCTGGATGGCATGATGACTGGCCTGGGCGCAACGGCAGCGATGTTTGTACTCGGTTCGATGCGTGAAATTCTCGGCAGCGGCGTACTGTTTAACGGTGCTGATTTACTGCTGGGCAGTTGGGCCAAAGTGCTGCGTATTGAAGTGATTCATCTGGATAATCCGTTCCTGCTGGCCATGCTGCCACCGGGTGCCTTTATTGGCCTTGGCCTGCTGCTGGCAGGCAAATATCTGATTGATCAGCGCCAGAAAGCCCGACAGACCGCGAAGATTGAAGCTGCCCGCCAGCAAAGTCTGCCTGACGGTAATACAGGCAATGCGTCATGAATAAAGAAAAACGCATTGCTATACTCAGTCGCCTGCGGGAAAACAATCCGCATCCGACCACCGAACTGGTTTACACCACCCCGTTCGAGCTGCTGATCGCCGTATTACTCTCCGCGCAGGCCACTGATGTCAGTGTCAACAAAGCCACTGCTAAGCTTTATCCTGTCGCTAACACGCCCGCGGCGATGCTCGAACTGGGCGTGGACGGTGTGAAGGAGTACATCAAGACTATCGGCCTGTTCAACGCCAAAGCCGAAAACGTGATCAAAACCTGCCGCATTCTGCTTGAAAAACACAACAGCGAAGTCCCGGAAGACCGCGCCGCCCTTGAAGCCCTGCCGGGCGTCGGGCGCAAAACCGCCAATGTGGTACTCAACACCGCTTTCGGCTGGCCTACCATCGCCGTTGACACACATATCTACCGCGTCTGCAACCGCACCCGTTTTGCACCCGGCAAAACTGTAGAAGACGTAGAAGATAAACTGCTGAAAGTCGTCCCCTCCGAGTTCAAACTCGACTGCCATCACTGGTTTATCCTGCATGGGCGGTACACCTGTATCGCGAGGAAGCCACGGTGTGGGTCATGTTTGATTGAAGATCTTTGTGAGTTTAAAGAAAAAGTAGAGTGATCAGGGGATTCCCCTGATCCCTTTCAAATTCAACTTCAAGACCGTGGGCTCGCCGCCCACACGGGCCCAAAGGAGGTTTAAACGAACCTCCTTTGGAATCCTACGTTTTTTAACTGCGCGCTATCGCTGAATCGGGATGGCCGAGTTCCAGTTACCATCATGATTGCCGCAAAATGCCGCCGCTTAGGCGGTGCCTTCGCTGCGGGTTCGAGCCTAAGGTCTCGAACCACTTACTCAGCGCCATTTTTGAATGCGGCCTGGGCTTTTTTAAAGTCAAAACCAGACCGTCTTTGTCTTTTGTCTTTTGATTTACATAGCCGCTAAGGCGCAGTCAGAAATGGCACCGGATGAGCGGTTCGAGACCTGAGGCTCGAACCCGAAATACGGGGAAGGCGCAGCCGTGACATTTGGCGCCGGGAACGGATGTGGCTGAAACACGTACCCTGCCAGCAGCGAAGCTGTCGGTGCCTCATGAAAAAGCGCGGAGTCCAGAGGCCCGCGCGACTGCGGGTCTCTGGTCGGCGTGGGCCGACGCCCACGACCTTGATTTGAATTTAAAGATTTAAAAAGCGAATTCGGAGCGCCATCCGAAAACTTATCCAACACGCCCTACAAACGGTAACCGCAGAGCCGGATCCTTGATGTCTACGCCTAAGTTTAGCCCCAGAACGTTCACCTCGATCCCCTCCTCCACTCCCAGCGTCACGCCCAGAATACCAAGAAGTGAAACCTGCACACCCCGGCCGGAAGGCGGTAAACCGATGGGATTAGTGATGGCACGGTAATCTTTGCCGATGGCATTAGAAGGAAGATCTAACTGCAACTCTGGAACATCACGCCCTATATGCGCCATGAACGTATTGCTGTTCGGCCCAGGCCATGCGTGGTAGGTGTGCGGGAAAGGGTAACTTTTAATGGCCGCTTCAATCTTCGGGATCATCGCTTCAGCCTCGGCACCACGGTGTTCCACCAGCAGTTTAGGCTGTGAACCAAACCAGTAACCATCAGGGATGGCATAGTCACGGCGAACCACATTGGTGCTGCCCCAGCTGATAACGTCGTAGCGGGTGAACTCTGTTTCCCCTTCACGCTTAAAGATAATCCACGGATGCACCGCCACCAGCCCGCGCCAGCCGTACGTCGGCGCAGTGTAAATCTGAACGATGGCGATACTTTTCAGTTTATGCGGATCCGGCGCTATGCCAGCAGAGTCGCGGCGCGCGGTTGACCAGTTCTGCCCGGCGGGTTGTTCACGGGTCTGTGTGGCTTTCGCGTAGCTATAGCCAAATGACAGCAACAGAACGCAGACAAATCCTAGTGTTAACCATTTCATGGCGATCATGCTTTATTCACTCTGGCCTGTTTCTGAGAAATAAACACAGTACGCAACCCTTATCGGACAGACAATATGAAACTACACTTTATCGCAGACAAACATTTCTGCATTTTTTAGTGATTCACTTAATGACAAAAGGATAGATATGACTGACTCCTTCAAAGCTTTAGTTATCGGCGCATCGCGCGGCATCGGTTTAGGCGTGGTTAACGAGTTGGCAAAACGCGGCTGGCAGGTGACTGCAACCACACGCGGCGCTACGCCTGACAGTGCTCCGGCTTCGGTTGAGTGGCTGAAACTCGACATCAATAAACCAGCAGAAAGGCACGCGGTGAGAGAGGTTCTTTCAGAAATCCGGTTTGATCTGATTTTTATCAATGCCGGCGTATTCGGACCAGGCCATCAGGATGTCACAAAATCCAGCGACGATGAGATTGTGCAGCTGTTCATGAGCAACACCTTTTCCCCCGTCCGCTGCGCCGCAGAGTTACTTCCTTTGCTGAAGCCAAAAACTGGCATCATGGCCCTGATGACCTCCCAACTGGCGAGTTTGAATGAAAATGAGGTGGCGACCTATCCGCTTTATTCTGCCAGCAAAGCGGCGTTAAACATGCTGACTCGTGGTTTAAAAGAGGCGACAGATAAACATCAACAAACGCTGCTCTCTGTCCATCCGGGCTGGGTACAAACCGATATGGGCGGCGAGAATGCTACGCTGACTATCACTGAGAGTACCCAGGGTATTGTCGACCAGTTCGAAGCATATCGAGGTAAAGGCGGACATCACTTCATCGAGTATTCGGGGCGGGAATTACGGTGGTGATATTGGGCGGCAGCCCAAACCGGCTTTTTAATATTTAACTTGCAATTAAAACAAAAAAACGAGGCCAGACGCTAATCTGGCCCCGCTCAAACGGTGATTAAACCGACCCCAGTTTTACCCCTTCATGCTGCCTACCATGTCTTCCGGGCGAACCCACTCGTCGAACTGGGCTTCAGTCAGGTAACCGAGTTTCAGCGCCGAAGCTTTCAGGGTCAATCCCTCTTTATGGGCTTTCTTAGCAATTTCGGCCGCTTTGTCATAGCCGATATGGGTATTGAGCGCCGTCACCAGCATCAGCGACTCATTGAGCAGTTGGGTGATACGGTCACGGACCGGTTCGATACCTACGGCGCAGTGCTCGTTGAAACCACGCATACCATCGGCCAGCAGGCGGATGGATTGCAGGAAGTTATGAATCACCATCGGACGGAAGACGTTCAGCTCGAAGTTACCGGATGCGCCGCCAATGTTAACCGCAACGTCGTTGCCCAGAACCTGTGCACACAACATGGTCATGGCTTCGCACTGGGTCGGGTTCACTTTGCCCGGCATGATGGAACTGCCTGGCTCGTTTTCCGGAATAGCGATTTCACCAATGCCGCAGCGTGGGCCGGAAGATAACCAGCGCACATCGTTGGCGATTTTCATCAACGAAGCGGCCAGACCTTTCAGGGCACCATGACCGTGAACCAGCGCATCACAGGTTGCCAGCGCTTCGAATTTGTTCGGGGAGGTAACGAAAGGCTGTTTGGTTTGTTCTGTTAACGCTTTAGCTACGCGCACCGCGTATTCCGGGTGCGTATTCAGACCGGTACCTACCGCGGTTCCGCCCAGCGCAAGTTCGGCAATGTGCGGGATACTGGCTTCGATATGTACCATGCTGTGAGCCAGCATCGCGACCCAGCCAGAAATTTCCTGGCCCAGCGTCAGCGGCGTGGCGTCCTGCAGATGGGTACGGCCGATTTTCACGATATCTTTGAAAGCTTCAGATTTGGCCGCCAACGTTTTGTGCAGCTCTTTCAGCTCAGGCAGCAACGTTTCGCGCAGTTCGATCACCGCCGCCACGTGCATGGCAGTCGGGAAAACATCGTTCGAGCTTTGGCTCTTGTTCACATCATCGTTAGGGTGAACTTTACGCCCTTCGCCGCGCTCACCACCGAGGATTTCACTCGCCCGGTTAGCCAGCACTTCGTTCATGTTCATGTTGGTTTGCGTACCGGAACCGGTCTGCCAGATAGCCAGCGGGAACTCAGTCGGGTGCTTGCCTGCCAGTACTTCATCGGCAGCGGCAATAATGGCGTTACCACGTTCGGCCGGAAGCAGGCCTAAATCCATATTCACACAGGCTGCCGCACGCTTGGTTTGCGCCAGCGCGTGTATCAGGGCTTCAGGCATTTTTTCAGAAGAGATACGGAAATGTTCGAGTGAACGCTGCGTCTGTGCGCCCCAAAGCTTATCTGCCGGTACGTCGATTGGACCCATTGAGTCTTTTTCAATGCGAGTCGCTGCTGCCATTACTGTCTCCTTAGCACTCTTTAATGAATGTTTATATGTTCTGCAGGGTTACCGCCTTGCGCTCCCACGCGTTGCCTTCACTGGCGGCCCGTCGAGTATAGTGACATATATCGCCAAGGTATAATCCCACGGCGACAGAATAATGGGATTTAGCTCTCACCGCACTTTTTCGTCATCAGCAGTTGCTTAAGCGGGTGAGGTCATTGTTTACTACGCGCCAGAGTTTTTATTTACATCATCCCCACGCATGAACGGGAATTCAGGACGAAATATGCAAAAAATGAAAAATGGCGTACAAAATTACGCCTGGGGCAGTACTGACGCATTGACCAAGCTGTACGGTATTCCCAACCCTGACGGAAAACCTATGGCCGAATTGTGGATGGGAGCGCATCCGAAAAGCAGCTCCTGTGTCACGAATGCTGAAGGCAAGGAAATTTCCCTGCGCGACCAAATTAGCGCCAACCTGGAAGAACAACTGGGTAAGAAAGTCGCAGAACGTTTCGGTGAACTGCCTTTCCTGTTTAAAGTATTGTGTGCCGACCAACCTTTGTCGATCCAGGTTCATCCAAGCAAACGCGCTGCTGAAATTGGTTTTGCCAAAGAGAATGCCGCGGGTATTCCGCTTGATGCCGCAGAACGTAATTATAAAGATCCTAACCATAAACCCGAGCTGGTCTATGCCCTGACCCCATTCCAGGCGATGAATGGCTTTCGTGAGTTACGCGATATCGTTACGCTGCTGCAACCGGTGTCAGGTGCTAACCCACATATTGCCGAATTCCTGACCCATCCGGATGTTGATCATCTGCGTACTCTGTTTGCTGGCTTGCTTAGCCTTGAAGGTGAAGCCAAGTCACTGGCGCTGGGCGTACTGAAATCGGCACTGAATAACCAGCGGGGTCAGCCGTGGGATACCATCCGCAGTATTAGTGAGTTTTATCCGGATGACAGCGGCCTGTTCTCCCCCCTGCTGCTGAATGTGATCACCCTGCAACCTGGCGAAGGCATGTTCCTGTATGCCGAAACCCCACACGCATATCTGAACGGTGTGTCGCTGGAAGTCATGGCCAACTCAGATAACGTGCTGCGCGCCGGTCTGACGCCTAAATATATCGACGTGCCTGAGTTACTGGCTAACCTCAAATTTACCGCTAAACCAGCGGGTGACCTGCTGACTACGCCGGTTGAACGCGGCGCAGAGCTCAACTTCCCCATTCCAGTGGATGACTTTGCTTTCTCCATCCACAGCGTGTCTGCGACCGAGCAGACTCTGGCCCAGCAGAGTGCCGCCATCATCTTCTGTATTGAAGGCCAGGCGGTACTGACGAAAGGAGAACACACGCTGGTGCTGAAACCGGGTGAATCCTGCTACCTGGCTGCCAGCGAATCACCGGTGAGTGTCAGTGGAAACGGCCGTATCGCCAGGGTATTTAACCGCCTTTAAATTTGGTATGGGGGTAATAAACCCATTATTAATGAGGCGAAACCCCTCATTTTAGTGAAAAATTTGCCATTTAGTCCCTACTTCAACCACAATAAATGGCGCCGTAAGGCGTCTTTTATTTTCGGGACATTTTCTAAGGATGAACAGAACTATGAAAAAATCGTTAGTGGCTGTAAGCGTCATTGTGGTCCTCGGCGCGGCCTGGACAGGCGTCTCGTGGTATACCGGTAAAATGATCGAGCAGCATATGGCGGAAGTGGCTACCAATGCCAACAGCCAACTGCAATCCTCATTCCCGAAAGCGGGTGTTAATGTTTCCTATCAGGATTACCACCGTGGTCTGTTCAGCAGCCAGGTGCGCATTGTTCTGAAACCTGATGCCGCCGCGGCCGCAGCAGGGACCAGCGCGCTGAAAACAGGTGATGAAATTGCCTTTATCGAAACTATCGATCATGGCCCTTTCCCCGCAGCCCAGCTGAAAAAATTTAACCTGATCCCAAGCATGGCATCAGTGCACTCTGAACTGCAAAACACCCCAACGCTGAAACCGCTGTTTGACGTGACCAAAGGCAAATCGCTGGTCACGGCTGACACCCGCGTTTCTTACAGCGGCGGCAGCTCTTCTGCTATCAACATTATTCCGGTTGATTACGATAAAAATAATAGCAAGCTGCAGTTTGGCGGGGCCGATATCAATGTCGCCGTTGATAAAGATCTGACCAAAATGAACTTCGATGGTAAGAGTGACAGCATTGCTGTGACTTCGCAGAACCAGTTTGGTCAGTTGGAGAAAGTAACCTTTAACGGCTTCTCTCTGGACAGCGATACCCATCAGGGCAAATTTAAAGTCAGCGTTGGCGATCAGAATCTGACCGTGAAACAAGTGGTTGTTAACATCGATGGCAAAGATGCCGCCTCGCTGGACAACTTCAAACTGGTGAGTAAATTCAGTGAAGATGGCAATAATATCAAGGGTCAGCAAGACTACACACTGGACGCACTGAAAATTCAGGGCACTGATTTCGGCTCGGGTAAACTGACGGTGAAGATTAGCGGTCTTGATGGCGCAGCACTGAAAACCTTCTCCGACAGTTACAACCAGCAGTCACAGCAGTTGCTGGCGCAGGCGGGTGATCTTGACCCTGCTGTTTATCAGCAGCAGGCAACTGAACTGCTGGCAGCGAATCTGCCACTGTTGCTTAAAGGCAACCCAAGCATCAGCATCGCTCCGCTGAGTTGGAAAAACAGCAAAGGCGAAAGCAGTTTCAATCTTCAGGTTGATCTGAAAGATCCGGCGGCGGGTTCTCAGGCGCAGAGTGGCGATCAGCTGATTTCACAGCTGGTGAGCAAAGTTGACGCAAAACTGACTATCCCGGTTGCTATGGCAACAGAGATGACCACCCAGACGGCGAAACTCCAGGGTTACAACGGTGACGACGCCGAGAAGCTGGCTAAACAGCAGGTGCAAGGTATCGCAGCGATGGGGCAGATGTTCAAAATTACCACGCTGAAAGACGACACTATCTCCAGCAGCTTCCAGTATGCAGACAATCAGGTTGATCTGAATGGGCAGAAAATGACCCTTCAGGAATTTGCCGGTCTGTTTGGTATCTTTGGCGGTAACGCCCTTGCGCCGCAAACTGAAGCGCCGGCACCTCTGGCACCGCCAGTGGCCCCTGTTGCACCCAATGCTCAATAAGTACTGAATAGTACCTAGCAAAAGCCCGTCTCAGGACGGGCTTTTTTATGTCGGTTATTTAGCGAAGACGTCATTTCTGGCCATCAGGCTGATTCACGCTCAATTAGAGCAGGCGGCACAATAATGCTCTGGGCTTCGAGATTCTGCCCGCCAATTCGCATTAACAGACGGCGGGCAGCCGCATGCCCTATTTCACGCGCTGAACTGGCAATGGCGGTCAGTGGGGGCTCCGTCAGTTCCGCTCCTGGTGCATCTTCCATCACGATCATGGCGATCTGTTGCTGGAAGAAGTTATCAACGGCCCCACCGCCAATCAGGTTACCTGTGCGCATAATACCGAAATAGGCTCCCAACGCTACCGAGGATTTATGACAGACAATGGCACTGATTTTCGGATAGTGCTTGAGCAAAGTTTCAGCAGCATCCGCTGCGCACTTCTGTTGATAATCACACTCAATAATCCATTCGCTGCGAAACGGCAGGCCATACTGAACCAGAGTGGAGCAGAACCCTCCCAGCCGCTCGGCGCGGGTCAAAGAATCACTCAGCCCTCCCAGATAAGCAATCTGCTTATGGCCGCGTTTAATCAGATATTCCGTGGCCATTTTTGCCGCCAGCATGTTATCCGGGCGGACCAGATCCACCCCGTCAATACCGCTGGCACGGGAGGCGCAAATAAGCGGAACGCCCTGCTCATCGGCCCTCTCCTTCAACGTGGCGGGCGCGTTCTCTCCACCCGCAATCACAATACCGTCAACACCGTGAGTCAACAGCGTTTCGAAACAGCGGCACAACCCTTTGCCCGAAGACCCACTCTGCAGCAGAAACAGAACTTTTCCCTGCGCTTCGAGCATCTCGCTTAATCCGGCGGTCATCTCGGCATAAAACGGTTCACAGATGTCGCGGACAATCAGGCCCACCACGCCGGACTCCCCGCCGCGCAGGGTACTGGCCTGACGATTGCGTACAAAACCAAGATGATCAACCGCCTGGTTAACCCGTTCGGCCGTGGCCGGAGAGATGCGTCCTTTGCCACTGAGCACCAGTGAAACCGTCGTCACTGAGGTGCCCGCAAGCTGGGCAACATCAATGATGGTGATTTTTTTCTGGCTCATGGTTTTATATACGTCATAAAAAGTTTTACGCCTGTCATGGAAACTCCTGGGACTGCTGATCCTTTTTACCACCAACAATTTATCAAAATCAGCGTTATCGCGGATTAAAAGCCTAACAAAATCGACATTTAGATAAAACGTTTTATCTGTCCGTAAGCTTATCTTGCGGGCATGGTTAATTAATGTGAGCTTCCGCACGATTAAATTAGGTAAAACGTTTTATCTTAGCGCCCATCAACAAAACTTGGTTCGTTTTTACTCTTTCAGGGGAATGATAATGCCAGCCAGTAAGAAACAACGCGTCACACTTTGGGAATTTTTCCAGAGTTTAGGTAAAACCTTTATGCTTCCGGTCGCCCTGCTGTCGTTCTGCGGGATCATGATGGGTATCGGCAGTTCGTTAAGCAGTCATGATGTGACCACGCTGTTACCCGCGCTGGGTAATCCGATCCTGCAGCTGATTTTCACCTGGATGAGCAAAGTCGGTTCGTTCGCCTTCAGCTTCCTGCCGGTGATGTTCGCTATCGCTATCCCGCTGGGCATGGCACGTGAGAACAAAGGCGTAGCTGCGTTCTCCGGCTTCGTCGGTTATGCGGTGTTGAACCTGGCGATCAACTTCTATCTGACCGCCAACGGCACCCTGCCGACGGTCGATCCGATGATCCTCAAAGCCAACAACATTCAGATGATCCTTGGCATTCAGTCGATCGATACCGGTATTCTGGGTGCGGTGATTGTCGGCATCATTGTCTACATCCTGCATGAGCGTTACAACACAATCCGTCTGCCGGATGCGCTGGCTTTCTTCGGCGGCACCCGTTTTGTACCGATTGTCACTACCGTGGTGCTCGGACTGGTAGGTCTGATCATTCCATTGATCTGGCCATTCTTTGCCGCCGGTATTAACGGTCTGGGTCGCCTGATTCATGATGCAGGCGTTTTCGGTCCGATGATTTTCGGTTCAGGCGAGCGTCTGCTGCTGCCATTTGGTCTGCACCACATTCTGGTGGCGTTAATCCGCTTCACCGAAGCGGGTGGTACTCTGGATGTGTGTGGCCGTGAAGTCAGCGGGGCGCTGACCATCTTCCAGGCGCAGCTTTCCTGTCCTACCACTCACGGCTTTGCCGAGAGCGCCACTCAGTTCCTGTCACAGGGTAAAATGCCAGCCTTCCTCGGCGGCCTGCCGGGTGCGGCACTGGCGATGTACCACTGCGCCAAACCTGAAAACCGTCATAAAATTAAAGGCCTGCTGATTTCCGGCGTCGTCGCCTGCGTAGTCGGCGGTACAACTGAACCGATCGAGTTCTTGTTCCTGTTCGTCGCACCGGTTCTGTATGTTATCCATGCGTTCCTGACCGGCCTGGGCTTCACCGTGATGTCAGTACTGGGCGTGACTATCGGTAACACCGACGGCAACATTATCGACTTCGTGGTGTTCGGTATTCTGCACGGTATAGCGACTAAGTGGTATCTGGTGCCGGTTGTGGCAGCTATCTGGTTCGCGGCTTACTATGCCATCTTCCGCTTCGCTATCACGCGCTTTAACATCAAAACGCCGGGTCGCGAATCTGACACTATGCCTAACGCAGCACCCGTGCCTTCTTCCAGCAAATCAGGCTATAACGTACCGGTTATTCTGAGTGCACTGGGTGGCGCAGGTAACATCGTCTCACTGGATAACTGTATTACCCGTCTGCGTTTGTCCGTGCATGATATGTCTTTGGTTGATGATGCAACGCTGAAAGCCAACCGCGCCATCGGGGTAGTTCACCTGAACGACCATAACCTGCAGGTGGTAATTGGCCCGCAGGTGCAATCGGTAAAAGATGAACTGGATTACCTTATCCGCGAAGCTAACAATCAGGCCACTGCGTCTGAACCCGCCACCGCGTAAACGGTGACAGAAAGATTGATGATCACAGGGCGACGTCAGGTCGCCCTTTTCTGCTTTCGTACTGGCCCTTTTCAGGGAGTGAAAAAATGTCTTCAAATCTGTTTGATTTCTCAACCGTCGTTGACCGTCACGGTACCTGGTGTACTCAGTGGGATTACGTTGCAGATCGCTTTGGCAGCGCCGACTTACTGCCCTTCACCATTTCGGATATGGATTTCGCCACCGCCCCCTGCATTCTTGAAGCCTTGCAGAAGCGCCTGCAGCACGGCGTTCTTGGCTACAGCCGCTGGAAGCACGATGATTTCATCGGTGCCATCGAACACTGGTACCAGCAGCGTTTCAACAGCCAGATTGACCGCGACATGGTGGTTTATGGGCCGTCAGTAATTTATATGGTGGCACAACTTATCCGCCAATGGACGCAGCCGGGCGAAGGCGTACTGACCTTTACCCCCGCCTATGACGCGTTTTTCAAAGTGGTGGAAGGAAATCAACGCGATATCATCGCCTGCCCTCTGGATAAAAACGGCAACGACTGGTCACTGAATGTGGCGTTGCTGGAGCAACAGTTGGCCCGGCCTGATTGCACACTATTACTGTTATGCAGCCCGCATAATCCGACCGGCAAAGTCTGGACGCGCAGCGAACTGACGCTGATTGCAGAACGTTGTGCACGCCATCAGGTACGCGTGATCAGCGATGAAATACATATGGATATGGTCTGGGGAGATAACCAACACACTCCGTGGAATGAAGTGGCACGTGATCAATGGGCACTGCTGACATCAGGTTCGAAAAGCTTCAATATTCCGGCGCTGACCGGTGCATATGGCCTGATCAGCGACAAGACACAACGTGATAGCTATCTACATCAGCTGAAAGCCTGTGACGGACTCTCCTCCCCGGCCGTTCTGGCTGTGCACGCGCACGTCGCGGCGTACCGTGAAGGCGAAGCCTGGCTCGATGCCCTGCGGGCATACCTGCAAGATAACCTGCGTTATGTGGCTGACCAGTTGAACGCAGCCTTCCCGCAGCTGAACTGGCAGCCGCCGCAGTCCACCTATCTGGCCTGGATTGATCTGCGTCCGCTGGGTATTGACGATAAATTGCTACAGAAAGAGCTGATCGAGCATCAGAAAGTCGCCATTATGCCCGGCTACACCTACGGCCTGGAAGGCGAAGGTTTTCTGCGGCTCAACGTCGGCTGCCCACGCTCGAAAGTGGCGCTGGGCGTAGAGAAATTGATCGCCGGGATCCGCGCTTTACAGTAAGTCATTTTACGGGCGCACAGGCTGCGCCCGTCCTCTCTCCGCGCTATTGCGCAAAAACAGCGCGCGATCGCTTCATTTATCGGCGTTTGTTGCGCAACACAATTTCCCAAATCTTTCCCAACCGTTATAATGCATCGCACTTTTCTAACAATAATGAGTGCACACCATGATCGATTCCCGCCTTCCTCTGACTGACATTCATCGCCACCTTGATGGCAACATCCGCGCTCAGACCATTCTCGATTTAGGCCGCCAGTTTAATCTCACCCTGCCTGCCAGCGAAATCGACGCGCTGCGCCCGCACGTGCAGGTGATGGAGACTGCACCGGATCTGGTGAGCTTCCTGCAAAAACTCGACTGGGGCGTTAAAGTGCTGGGCGATCTGGATGCCTGCCGCCGGGTGGCGCAGGAGAACGTTGAGGATGCGGCAAGAGCCGGTCTGCATTACACCGAACTCCGCTTCTCCCCTTATTACATGGCAATGACGCACAAACTTCCGGTGGCTGGCGTGGTGGAAGCCGTGATTGAAGGTATCCGCCGTGGCCGCCAGAACCATGATATCGACGTGCGTTTAATCGGTATTCTGAGCCGTACTTTCGGCGAGGAGGCCTGTTTACAGGAGCTGGACGGTCTGCTGGCGCACCGTGACGGCATTACCGCCCTCGATCTGGCCGGAGATGAACTTGGTTTCCCGGGCAGTCTTTTCCTTAGCCATTTCAATAAAGCGCGTGACGCGGGCTGGCGTATTACTGTACATGCCGGTGAAGCGGCGGGCCCTGAGAGTATCTGGCAGGCAATCCGTGAGCTGGGGGCCGAGCGTATCGGTCACGGCGTAAAAGCGGCAGAAGATACCGAGCTGATGGATTTCCTGGCGAAGCATCAGATTGGCGTGGAATCCTGCCTGACCTCAAACATCCAAACCAGCACTGTCTCCTCACTGGAGAATCACCCGCTGGCGGTGTTCCTGCGTCACGGCGTGCTGGCCTCGATCAACACCGATGACCCGGCGGTACAGGGTATCGAGATTGAACACGAATACCGCGTTGCGGCACCGGCTGCCGGGCTGACGATGGCTGAAATCCGCCAGGCGCAAGAAAACGGCCTGACGATGGCATTTTTGAGTGATGCAGAGAAAGACGCAATCCGCGCTAAAGTGAAAGGTTAATTCAGACAACCGGGCGCAGCGAATGCCGCGCCCTTGTTTTAAAACGTTTAAACAGCAAAATAACTCACCCGCTACTTTTTCAGCTGTTGCCATTTCAAATCGTTTGTTCCTACCACCTGCGGGTCACGCACGCACTGTAAAACCACGCTGTCTGCGGTCACTACCGCCCCCTCGCTGTAACTTTTATTGTTATAAATGCAGCAGCGGTGGCAGGTCGGCGCGCTGTTCTGATTATTCGCACCGCTGTTTCCCCAGATTTGTGGCGGCAACGGCACCACGACGTCCGTACTGTTTCCGCTCAGCCCGGCGCGGTTTGCCATCGCCGGGGCAGCCAGCAGGGAGGAACTGACCAGCATTGTCATTATCAATTTATTCATCATGTGTCGCTTCCTTCCCTTTGGGCGTTGCCTTGCGGCGTTTGGGTGCACTTTTGGCGCTTTTCGCGCCGGTAGCCGCTTTGCCAGCCCCCGTCGGTTTAGACGGAATGGTGCGAAATGCTGACGAAACGCGGTTGTTTTTAGCCTGCACAATCAGGTTCTGTAAGGTCGCGACCAGAGGTTGCATAAAATCCTGATAGCGACAGTTTTTCTCGCTGATACGGGTAAGGCTCGACTCCCAGTCAGCGGTCATGTCTGGCCTGCCCGCGATATCTGGCAGCGAATGAATCAAAGCTCGCCCGGTATCGCTCGAATGAATATAGCGCCCTTTCTTGTACAAAAATTCACGGCGGAACAGTAATTCAATGATTCCTGCGCGGGTCGCTTCCGTACCCAGACCGTCAGTAGCACGCAGAATTTTTTTCAGCTCTTTGTCTTGTACGAAACGCGCAATACCAGTCATGGCTGACAGCAAGGTTGCATCGGTAAAGGGCCGCGGTGGCTGGGTCTGACGTTCCACCACTTCGCCTCTTTCGCACAGCAGTTCGTCGCCTTTGGCCACCACCGGCAACGGCGTGCCTTCATTCTCTTCGTCCCGCTCTTTACTGCCGAGCATCGTGCGCCATCCGGCTTCCGCCAGAAACCGCGCCTTGGCGATAAATTTGCCCCCGGCGATATCGAGATCAATCACGCATTTACGGAAAACCGCATCCGGGCAGAATTGCATCAGGTACTGTCGCGCCACCAGGTTGTAAATTTTTTTCTCATCATCGGTCAGGCTGACTTTACTGCTGCGCGCCGTTGGGATGATGGCGTGGTGGGCATCGACCTTTTTGTCGTCCCAGCAGCGGTTGCGCCGGTCAGGATCAACCGCCGGTTGCGGCAGTAAATCCGGCTGATGAATGCTGATCGCATTAAATACCGCGTGACGTCCGGCGAAGTGCTCATCAGGTAGATATCGGCTGTCGGAGCGCGGATACGTAATCAATTTGTGCGTTTCATACAAACGCTGGCAAATATCCAGTATTTGCTGTGCGCTGAGACCGAAGGCTTTAGAACCTTCAATTTGTAAAGCCGAGAGTGAAAATGGCAGCGGTGCGACATCATTTTCCCGCTTGTCATTATAGCCTGTGACCAGCGCGGGCTGCCCGGCGATGCGCGCTACCACGTGGTCCGCCAGCGGGCGGTGCAGTAACCGCCCTTCCTCATCCTGATAAGGCTCACACGAGTCGCTCGGCTGCCACAGTGCGACGAAACGCTCTTCAGCAGGCGTCACGATGTGCGCTTTCACTTCGAAATAATCTTTGGCAATGAAGTTTTCAATATCTTCATCGCGGCGCACCACCAGGCCCAGCACCGGCGTCTGGACGCGGCCGACCGACAGCACGCCGTTATACCCTGCATTGCGCCCGAGAATCGTGTAGGCGCGGGTCATGTTGATGCCATACAGCCAGTCGGCGCGGGAACGTGCCAGCGCCGAGACACATAGCGGGATGAAATCACGGTTATCACGCAGGCGCTCAATGGCGCGCTCCACTGCCTGCGGATTGAGGTCGTTGATCAGGCAGCGCTGCGTTGCCTGCCGCTTTTCAGGGGCGAGATCGAGGTAATCCAGGACTTCATCTACCAGCAGTTGCCCTTCGCGATCCGGGTCACCCGCATGAACCACCTGGCTGGCTTCCAGCAACAGTTTCTTGATAACGTTGAGTTGCTTGGCTACGGAAGAACGCGGCTGAAGCTGCCATTTTTCGGGAATAATGGGGAGATCGTTGAGCGTCCAGCGCGCATAGCGGCTGTCATAGGCGTCAGGTTGCGCCTGTTCGAGTAAGTGACCGACACACCAGGTCACTACCTGATCGTTGCCGCAGGCAATAAAACCATCACCGCGGCGGTGAGGTTTTGGCAGAACGTCAGCGATAGCACGGGCAAGGCTGGGTTTTTCGGCAATAAATAAACGCATCAGGCGGCTCTCTTCGCTAACAAGCCCGGCAGCACTCTTTTCATTGCCTTAAAAATCATCGTCCTTTCCTTTGTTCACAGCATCATCTGATTGCAGGTAGGACTATGTTAGCTGCTGGCGAGGTAATTGGTAAGTCAGGAAGGTGTCTTGAGCCACATGGTCGCTCACAAAGTCAGCGAATAACCGGTTTATCGGACTTTTACCCGCTAAACCGGTGGAATTATCTCCATTCAGTGATCTAGAAATAGCTCACGAAGGCACTGCTGTCGGCAGGAATAATTTGCGTGCTGGATTTCAACTGTGGTGTCCCGAGATAGAGGAATCCGACGATTTTATCATTCGGGCCGCATTTAAATGCCTGACGCACATCGGCGTGATCGGTCCAGGCGCCGGTGCGCCAGATGCCGTTAAAGCCCTGCGCCAATGCTGCCATCTGCATGGCCTGCACTGCACAACCCGCGGACAGCAGCTGTTCCCACTGTGGCACTTTCGTGCTCTCCTTACAGGCCGCAATGATGGTGATGATCTGCGGTGCGCGCAGGGGAGCCTGCGTGGCCTTTTCGATTGCCTTCTCATCCGCACCGTCTTTAATCGCCGCTGCGCGCAGTAATTCACTAAAACGGACCAAGCCATCACCTTGTGCAATGACAAAACGCCATGGCTGTAACGCACCGTGGTCGGGCGCTCGCATACCGGCGTTGATGATATTTTGCAGCACTTTGCCCGTCGGCGCAGGTTCTGCCAGACGGGAAGCCGAACGGCGGTTTAACAATAAGTCCAGAGCATCCATAAATATCTCCTTTAAAATCATCTGATAATGATAGGCATTTACGTCACGTTAACATAGGCGAACGTCGTTTTGCCAACGGCAGCTGCTGAGCCTGATATCGCTGAACAACGCCTCGACACAGTTGAATTGGTAAATTCTGACATGATTTAAAGCTGACATTTTCCGGGCAGGTCATTAGGATAGCGATACTTTTCCCGTCTTGTTGGAGAGACCATGCGCACATTGTGGCGAATTATCGCCGGTTTTTTTAAGTGGACCTGGCGTCTTCTTAATTTCGTCAGAGAATTTATTCTCAATCTCTTCCTGATTCTGATCATTCTGGTTGGCGTCGGTATCTACTTTTCAATGCAGGACAAACCCGCTGACGCCACCAAAGGCGCACTGCTGGTTGACCTGAGCGGCACGGTGGTAGACAAGCCGTCCGTAAATAACAAAGTGCGTCAGTGGGGCCGCGAACTGCTGGGTACCTCCAGTAACCGTTTGCAGGAGAATTCACTGTTTGATTTGGTTGATACCCTCCGTCAGGCCAAAGACGATAAAAACATCACCGGCATAGTGTTACAGCTGACCGATTTCACCGGCACTGATCAAACCTCGTTGCAGTACATCGGTAAAGCCCTGCGCGAATTCCGCGATTCCGGTAAGCCGATTTATGCCATCAATGACAGCTACGATCAGTCTCAATATTATCTCGCCAGTTTTGCCAATAAGATTTACTTGTCGCCGCAGGGCGCCGTCGATCTGCACGGTTTCGCCACCAATAATTTGTATTACAAATCGCTGCTTGAGAAGCTGAAAGTCACCACCAATATCTTCCGTGTCGGTACTTATAAATCCGCCGTCGAACCCTTGATTCGTGATGATATGTCCCCTGCTGCCCGCGATGCAGACAGCCGCTGGATTGGTGGGCTGTGGGGTAACTACCTCAATACGGTATCTGCCAACCGTCAGCTCACGCCAGAACAGCTATTCCCTGGAGCTGCAGGTATCCTGGCCGGCTTGCAAAAAACCGGTGGCGATATGGCGCAGTATGCGCTGGACAGCAAACTGGTGGACGCGCTGGCTTCACGTCCTGAAGCTGAAAGCGATATGGTTAAGGCCTTTGGCTGGAATAAGAAATCCAAAGATTTTAATTTCACCAGTATTTATGACTACTCGCCAAAACCGAAGCCGGATAACAATGATCCACAGATCGCGGTGATCTTCGCTAACGGTGCAATTAACGATGGTGAAGAGCAACCCGGTGCGGTGGGTGGTGATACCACCGCTCAGCAAATTCGCGATGCGCGCCTGGATCCTAAAATCAAAGCCATCATTCTGCGAGTCAACAGCCCTGGCGGCAGCGTGAGTGCCTCCGAAGTGATCCGTTCTGAGCTGGCCGCCGCACGCGCTGCCGGCAAACCTGTTGTCGTTTCAATGGGGGGTATGGCGGCTTCTGGCGGTTATTGGATCTCCACGCCGGCGAACTATATCATCGCCAGTCCGAGCACCCTGACCGGTTCTATCGGCATCTTTGGCGTGATCAATACTTACCAGAACACGCTGGATAACTTCGGTGTTCATACCGATGGCGTAGCGACCTCGCCGCTGGCAGATATCGCGTCCACCAAGGCCCTGCTACCAGAGTTCTCGCAGATGATGCAGATGAACATCGAGAACGGTTATAAAACCTTCCTCGGATTGGTCGCTAAAGCACGGAATAAAACGCCAGAGCAGATCAACGAGATCGCCCAGGGACACGTATGGATTGGCTCTGACGCCAAAAACAACGGTCTGGTGGATCAGCTTGGCGATTTCGATGACGCCGTGAAGAAAGCCGCCGAGCTGGCTAAATTACCGAAATGGCAATTGAACTGGTATGTCAGCGAGCCAAGTCTGACCGATATGGTGTTCTCGCAAGTCAGCGCTTCAGCACACGCCATGCTACCGGCTGCGGTTCAGGCTTACCTGCCAGCACCGGTCAGCAAAATGGCGCTTGAGCTTAAATCTCAGGCTGACCTGTTCAATAACATGAACGATCCGCAAAACCGTTATGCCCTGTGCCTGACTTGTGGTGACGTCAAGTAATATTTAACCTGTAAACCTGAGCCCGGTGAAAATGAATCACCGGGCTTTTTTTATTTTGGGGCGCAGGCGCAGATACCTTTATACTTCCGCCCATCGTGCACGTGTCTTTTCAAAACAAAGAATCCTGCTAATGACCAAAAAATCTATTTATGTCGCTTATACCGGCGGCACCATCGGTATGCAACGCTCTGAAAATGGCTATATTCCAGTGTCTGGGCACCTACAGCGTCAGTTGGCTTTAATGCCGGAATTCCATCGCCCCGAAATGCCTGAATTCACCATTCAGGAATATGCCCCGCTCATGGATTCCTCCGACATGACGCCGGAAGACTGGCAGCATATTGCCGATGACATCATGGCGCACTACGACCAATATGACGGTTTTGTGATTTTGCATGGTACTGACACCATGGCGTTCACCGCCTCAGCACTCTCCTTCATGCTGGAGAATCTCGGCAAGCCGGTCATTGTGACAGGGTCACAAATCCCGCTTGAAGCACTGCGCTCTGATGGCCAGATCAACCTGCTTAATGCGCTGTATATTGCCGCCAATCATCCGGTCAATGAAGTCGCGCTGTTCTTCAACAACCGTTTATATCGCGGCAATCGTACGACCAAAGCCCATGCCGACGGCTTTGATGCCTTCGCTTCGCCGAATCTTGCGCCACTGCTTGAGGCTGGCATCCATATCCGCAGGTTATCCACACCGTCGATTCCGCTGCGAGACGGTCCACTGAAGGTGCATGACATTACCCCACAGCCCATCGGGGTGGTCACCATTTACCCCGGCATTTCAGCCGAAGTCGTTCAAAACTTTCTGATGCAACCGGTGAAGGCGCTGATACTACGCTCTTACGGTGTGGGTAATGCACCGCAGAAAGGCGATTTGCTGAAGGTGCTGAAAGAGGCCTCTGAGCGCGGTATCGTGGTAGTTAACCTGACACAATGTATTTCCGGCCGGGTTGATATGGGCGGCTATGCGACCGGTAACGCGCTGGCGCATGCCGGTGTGATCAGCGGTTTTGATATGACCGTCGAAGCCGCGCTGACCAAACTGCATTATTTACTCAGCCAACCCCTGTCGGCCCAAGAAATTCGTACACTGATGCAGCAAGATCTGCGCGGTGAATTGACCGAATAAGGAAGCCTGATGAAAAGCGCATTAATGTTGGTCGATCTGCAAAATGATTTTTGTCACGGTGGTGCGTTAGCGGTCCATGACGCTGATGCGGTGATAAACGTAGCCAACCGGGCCATTGAGTTATGTAAGGTCCATGAGATGGCCATAATAGCGACTCAGGACTGGCATCCCGACGACCACGGCAGCTTTGCCGTGAATGCTGGTACAGAACCCTGGACAACGGGTGAACTCAATGGGCTATCGCAGGTCTGGTGGCCAGTGCATTGTGTCCAGGAGCAACCGGGCGCAGCGTTTCATCCACAGTTGGAAAAGCAGAGCCTTGATTTTGTTGTGCGCAAAGGGCAGAACAGTGGAATTGACAGCTATAGTGCGTTTTTTGATAACGGACACCGGGCTGCAACCCCTCTGCACCACTGGTTAAAAGGCAACCAGATCAACCGTCTGATAGTGATGGGGTTGGCGACAGATTACTGCGTTAAGTTTACCGTGTTAGATGCGTTGGATATGGGCTATCAAGTGGCACTGCTGGAAGAAGGTTGCCGCGGCGTTAATCTCAGCCCCAATGACAGCCAGCAAGCCATTGAACAGATGCAACAGGCTGGCGCACGGCTTATTACCCTGAGTGAGTTGGCTTAAGCCCCTGCTGCGATTGTACATAAATAAAAAGGGCGCCACTTTGAGCGCTCCCCCCTCGACTGTATCTCATTGATTTATTGAGGTTTAATACGAATAAGTGTGTCCTGAGCAAATTGCTGCTTCAACTCTTGCTTACTCTTGGTGACTATCTGGCCATCGGTACCGATGCTCATATGCTGCGCATCGGTGTTATGCCGGGCCTGATACAACATCACCATCTGCAGGCTGTTCTCTTTTTGCTCAGGGGTCAGGGCTACGCCGTCAGGCCATTTACCTAACTCTACTGCTTGGGCCAGGCGTTGATATATCTCAGGCGTCATGACGCCGACCAACTCATTAATTTCCATCAACAGCTCTCGTCATATCGGCTGATTATTCATCAAAAATTGAATAATGGCTGAATCGATTTTGTCGTTTAAATTACAGTTTTGCTTTTTATTCAGCCTGCCGTTTTATCACCGCTTTCACCATCAATAAAACTCATGGAGGCGGAATTCACGCAATAACGGTCGCCCGTAGGCTCAGGGCCATCTGGAAACACGTGACCAAGGTGCGCATCACAATGGGAGCAGCGGATTTCGACCCTTTCCATATTGTGTGTATTATCAGTCAGATACTTGATCGCGTCGTGTGTAACCGGTTGGTAAAAACTTGGCCAGCCACATCCGGAATCAAACTTGGTGTCAGAATAAAACAGCGGTGAGTTACACACCAGGCAGTGGTAGATACCGTCGCGGGTATTATGCAGAAGCTTACCGCTGTATGGACGCTCTGTGCCACGTTCCTGGGTAACATATTTTTGAATTTCAGTTAGTTGCACTGATGAAGCTGGTTCTTTAGAGTCATTGGCCATGGTTGTCATTCTCTGCCAGATAGGAAAATCAACTAAAATAACAGTTAATAATAACAAAAAATTAACAACGAGTCTGCCTGTTTTGGCTTAAACTGTATGCCATCGGCGTTAAGTGAAAGTGCCGTGTGACGGCGATCACATATTTATTCTTCATGCACTTTATATTCGGCTTATCATCCCCATGTAATGATAAGCCGATTAAAAAACGGAATGTGCAATATCCGAGCAAAAGTGAGTCTGAGCTTTGACTTACAGCAAGAATTGACACGATTCCGCTTGACGCTCAGCAAGGTTTTTGTAATTTTACAACCAACCTTTTATTCACTAAAAAATAGCTGGTGGAATATATGACTATCAAAGTAGGTATCAACGGTTTTGGCCGTATCGGCCGCATTGTTTTCCGTGCTGCTCAAGAACGTTCTGACATCGAGATTGTAGCAATCAACGATCTGTTAGACGCTGACTACATGGCATACATGCTGAAGTACGACTCAACGCACGGCCGTTTCAACGGCACCGTTGAAGTTAAAGACGGTCATCTGGTTGTTAATGGCAAAACCATCCGCGTTACCGCTGAGCGTGATCCAGCTAACCTGAAATGGAATGAAGTTAACGTTGACGTTGTTGCTGAAGCAACGGGTCTGTTCCTGACCGACGAAACTGCGCGTAAACACATCGCTGCGGGCGCTAAGAAAGTTGTTCTGACTGGTCCATCTAAAGATGACACCCCTATGTTCGTTATGGGCGTAAACCATAAAGAATATAAAGGTCAGGAAATCGTTTCTAACGCATCTTGCACCACTAACTGTCTGGCACCACTGGCTAAAGTTATCAACGACAAGTTTGGTATCGTTGAAGCACTGATGACCACTGTTCACGCAACTACCGCGACTCAGAAAACCGTTGATGGCCCGTCCCATAAAGACTGGCGCGGCGGCCGCGGCGCATCTCAGAACATCATTCCTTCATCTACCGGTGCAGCTAAAGCCGTAGGTAAAGTAATCCCTGCTCTGAACGGCAAACTGACTGGTATGGCGTTCCGCGTTCCTACCCCTAACGTTTCCGTGGTTGACCTGACTGCACGTCTGGAAAAACCAGCGTCTTACAAAGAAATCTGCGCAGCAATCAAAGCAGCTTCTGAAGGCGAACTGAAAGGCGTTCTGGGTTACACTGAAGACGACGTTGTTTCTACCGATTTCAACGGTGAAAAACTGACTTCTGTGTTCGATGCTAAAGCAGGTATCGCACTGAACGACAACTTTGTGAAACTGGTTTCCTGGTACGACAACGAAACTGGCTACTCAAACAAAGTTCTGGACCTGATTTCACACATCTCCAAATAATTGGCCGATGTGATGAACTGATTGAAGGGCGACGCTAAGTCGCCCTTTTGCTTTCTGCTCCACAGTAAGCACCAAAAAGTCAGTGAAGCAGCCGTTCATCACTGGTCTGGATTTCTAATAAAATCACAGGACCCACCTCATGACCGCAAAACTCTTTACCCTTCCTGTCTTAAAACAGATCACGCCGGTTATCAGCCAGCGTCAGATTGATGAATTACCGGTTCTCGTTATTGATCATCCGAAAGTTCGCGCTGCAATTACGCTTCAGGGCGCGCACCTCCTCGCCTACCAGCCAGCCGGAGAGCAGCCTGTACTGTGGATGAGCAGCGAGTCTGCATTCAAGACCGGCGTTGCCATTCGCGGTGGTGTGCCAATCTGCTGGCCATGGTTTGGCCCGGCTGGAAAACCGTCGCATGGCTTTGCCCGTAACTTGCCATGGGAGCTGACTTCTCACCATGAAGATGAAAATGGTATCGAGCTGGTGTTAACCCTGAAAGAACGTGCAGACACCCGCGAATTATGGCCGCACGACTTCACGCTGACGGCACGTTTCCGTCTGGGTAAAGAGTGCCATATTGAACTGGAATCAACCGGTGATTTCGAAACTACCAGTGCCCTGCATGCCTACTTCAACATAGGCGATATTGATAAAGTGAAAGTGTCGGGGCTGGGCAAAAGCTTTATCGATAAAGTGGATGGCGGGAAAACAGCACAACAAAACGGTGATTTGACCTTTAGTGGTCAAACTGACCGCATTTTCACCCAGGCAGAAGCGACCAGTCTGATCGTGGACAGCGCGCTGAACCGTACGCTGGTTATTGAGCATCACCATAACAGCGACGTGGTGGCATGGAATCCGGGGGCTGAGCTCTCTGTCAGTATGAAAGATATGGCCGATGACAGCTACAAAACCATGGTTTGTGTTGAAACCGCCGCTGTCAGCGCACCGCAAAAAAGCACCGCATCTGCGCCAGCCAAACTGGGTGTGACAATCAGCCAGCGCTAAAACACATTCATGCACTACAGATGTGCAAATGGGGCATAATGCCCCATTTTATTACAATCCATGCACCATGGCAGCGCACAAACTTATCAGAAGCTGTAAGTCACACCCGTCCACAGAACGCCCGTGTAGGATTTATCGACCATTGGGCTATCTTTCACTTCATTGGCTAAACGAATATAACGACCGGTGAAGAAGCCTTGCCACTGACTGTTGAAGTCATACTTGGCAGACAACTCCACGTACGGGCTGAAGCTGTCATCTGGCGAGTAAGTGTTCAAACCACTGCGACGTGACTCATTGCTGCTCACACCATAGTAGTATTTGTTCTGGTTGCTGCTGCTCCAGGACACACCAACGCCTGGGATCAATGCCCAATTGTCCTGATGGAATGCATACAGATACGCCGCGTCAGCGACTAAACCGTTGCTGTTATTTAGAACGTCGCCGTTGAAGGTTGTGCGGATTGTCCCCCACGCTTCATTATGCGAATACGCCAGACCACCAAGCAGAGTGCCACGACGTTTGTCGAGACGCTTCAGTTGAGAATCATCGGTATCATCGGTGTTAAATCCAAGCGGTACGTAAGTTGCCGTCAGACTGAGTTTGTTTTTATCATCTTTCCACAGGTAGTAACCGGCGGTCAGAGTATGAAAATAAAAATCATCGCCTTCATAGCTGATAATCGGTACAGGATAGACTTTAGTGTCATAGCCTTTATACGGACTGGTATCGACTATTGCAGATGCGCCCAGCGCCCAGGTGCCAGCTGAGGCTGCGTGGCTGAACATGATGGCAGTCGCCGCGATGGACAGTGTTCTGAAATGCGAAACTTTCATTATAAATAAATCCCTTATTGTAAAAACCGCCAACAGTGTAAGCGAAGCGTAATCACTTCGCTTAGCATTTACAGTTGTACATTTATATTTTGCTCAGTAAAACCAGAACGATCGCATAATTTATATGCAAAGTATGAAATAAAAATGACTAAAAGAGTTTTACTATCCGCTCAGCCCACGTCCCGCAAGGCTTCAAAGTAGAAATCCCTCAAGTGAGTCATTGATATGTCTTAAAAAATGGGATGACGGTAGAGGAAATTTTTGTAATGCCAAACTACGCTTATTAATAGATGAAAGACTCTATCTCAGACACCTCCCAACCCACGGATGACAGACAGGCTATTTTATCTGCGTTTTGTCTGTTTGAAAAAAGGGTTTCTGCAAGTTGGCATAAGGGTTGCTGTATTGAGAGGGGGGAGCTTTCCTCCGGGAGCTAATAGATTCCTAACGCTCTCATTTACCTGTGCTAATAACGAAGGACGGGCATCGTATGAACATATTTGACCACTATCGCCAGCGCTATGAGGCTGCCAAGGACGAAGAGTTCACACTTCAGGAATTCCTTACCATTGCCAAGCAGGATCGCAGTGCTTACGTTAACGCTGCTGAACGTCTGCTGATGGCAATCGGTGAACCAGTGATGGTAGATACCGCGCTTGAACCCCGCCTGTCGCGTTTATTCTCTAATCGGGTTGTCGCCCGATATCCTGCATTTGAAGAGTTTTATGGGATGGAAGACGCTATCGAACAGATAGTTTCCTACCTCAAACACGCCGCGCAGGGACTGGAAGAAAAGAAACAAATCCTTTATTTACTGGGCCCGGTAGGCGGGGGTAAATCCTCGCTGGCTGAACGCCTGAAAGCGTTGATGCAACGTGTTCCAATCTACGTGCTTAGCGCCAACGGTGAACGCAGTCCGGTCAATGATCATCCGCTTTGCCTGTTCAATCCGCAGGAAGATGCCACTATTCTTGAAAAAGAGTACAACATCCCTACCCGCTATCTGGGCACGATTATGTCGCCATGGGCGGCGAAGCGCCTGCACGAATTCGGCGGGGATATTACCAAATTCAAAGTGGTCAAAGTCTGGCCATCCATACTTGAACAAATCGCCATCGCAAAAACAGAACCTGGCGATGAAAACAATCAGGACATCTCTGCGCTGGTCGGGAAAGTGGATATCCGCAAACTGGAAAACCACGCACAAAACGATCCTGATGCCTATGGTTACTCTGGCGCGCTGTGCCGCGCAAACCAGGGCGTGATGGAGTTCGTCGAGATGTTCAAGGCGCCGATCAAAGTTCTCCACCCGCTGCTGACGGCAACGCAGGAAGGTAACTACAACGGCACCGAAGGGATCTCTGCCCTGCCATTTAACGGCATTATTCTGGCGCACTCCAACGAATCTGAGTGGGTGACGTTCCGTAATAACAAGAATAATGAAGCCTTCCTCGATCGTGTTTATATCGTCAAAGTGCCTTATTGCCTGCGCGTTTCGGAAGAGATGAAAATCTACGACAAACTGCTCAGTAACAGTGAGCTGGTGCATGCGCCATGTGCGCCGGGCACGCTGGAAACATTGGCACGCTTCTCTATTCTGTCCCGACTGAAAGTGCCTGAAAACTCCAGCAGTTACTCAAAAATGCGGGTGTATGACGGTGAAAGTCTGAAAGACACCGACCCTAAAGCCAAGTCGTACCAGGAGTATCGCGATTATGCGGGTGTGGATGAAGGAATGAATGGGCTGTCGACACGTTTCGCCTTCAAAATTCTGTCGCGGGTATTCAACTTCGACCACGCCGAAGTGGCGGCCAACCCGGTTCACCTATTCTATGTGCTGGAACAGCAGATTGAGCGCGAGCAGTTCCCGCAGGACATCGCGGAGAAATACCTCGAGCACCTGAAAGGGTATCTGATCCCAAAATACGCCGAGTTTATCGGCAAAGAGATTCAGACCGCCTATCTGGAATCGTACTCGGAATACGGACAGAACATTTTCGACCGCTATGTTACCTACGCCGATTTCTGGATCCAGGATCAGGAATATCGTGACCCGGATACCGGCCAGCTATTTGACCGTGAAGCACTGAATGCTGAGTTGGAAAAAATCGAGAAACCGGCCGGGATCAGCAATCCGAAGGACTTCCGCAACGAGATCGTCAACTTCGTGTTGCGTGCCAGGGCGCAAAACAGTGGCCGTAATCCTAACTGGACCAGTTACGAGAAATTGCGCACCGTGATTGAGAAAAAAATGTTCTCAAATACCGAGGAATTACTGCCAGTTATCTCGTTTAACGCCAAAACGTCGACTGACGAACAGAAGAAACACGATGACTTTGTCGACAGAATGATGGAGAAAGGATATACACGCAAACAGGTTCGTCTGCTGTGTGAATGGTATCTGCGCGTAAGAAAATCCTCATAACAGAGGATCGATGGCAACGTCGTTTGGGGGAAATATGACGTACTTTATTGACCGTCGGCTGAATGGCAAGAATAAAAGCGCGGTTAACCGCCAGCGCTTTTTGCGCCGCTATAAGTCGCAAATCAAACAGTCGATTGCCGAGGCCATTAACAAGCGTTCGGTTACCGACGTGGACAGTGGGGAGTCCGTCTCGATCCCCATTGAAGATATCAACGAGCCTATGTTCCATCAGGGGCGGGGGGGCTTACGTCACCGCGTTCATCCCGGCAACGATCACTTCGTACAGCTGTCTCTTATACACATCTCCGAGCCCACGAG
>CAMLBO010000034.1 GCA_946478305.1 uncultured Enterobacterales bacterium | reverse complement strand
CCGATGGTAGTGTGGGGTCTCCCCATGCGAGAGTAGGGAACTGCCAGGCATCAAATTAGTAGAGTTTGCTCTAATCAGCAGGCTGATAGAATAATAAGCGTGCTGATATGGCTCAGTTGGTAGAGCGCACCCTTGGTAAGGGTGAGGTCCCCAGTTCGACTCTGGGTATCAGCACCAATAATAAGCGTAGAGTTCGGTAAATTAACAGAATTTGCCTGGCGGCAGTAGCGCGGTGGTCCCACCTGACCCCATGCCGAACTCAGAAGTGAAACGCCGTAGCGCCGATGGTAGTGTGGGGTCTCCCCATGCGAGAGTAGGGAACTGCCAGGCATCAAACAAGTGGAAAACCCCAGTCGAAAGACTGGGGTTTTTTGCTATGGGGATTTTGGTGAATTCCCAAGGCTACTCAGCGAAAACTCATACTCTCGAGAACAGAAACATCTAAATATATTCCCTAAAGCTGAAGATTTTTCACCTAGCTCATACTGTCATCGACTTTGAAGATTAAAAAAGTTATCTTTAGGCATCCAGAAGTCTAAACGTATAAGCGGATGTTGTGGGGAAGTTGTTATGCCTATTCGGGTTCCAGATGAATTGCCAGCTGTGAATTTTCTGCGTAATGAAAATGTCTTTGTCATGACCTCGTCACGTGCCAAAACTCAGGAAATTCGTCCTTTAAAGGTGCTGGTACTGAACCTGATGCCAAAAAAGATCGAGACAGAAAATCAGTTTCTACGTCTTCTTTCCAATTCTCCTCTCCAAATCGATGTACAACTCCTGCGCATTGATAGCCGGGAATCTAAGAATACGCCCGCAGAACATCTGAATAATTTTTACTGTGACTTTGAAGATATTCAAAATGAGAACTTCGATGGCTTGATTGTTACCGGTGCGCCTCTTGGTTTGGTAGATTTTTGCGACGTCGCCTATTGGCCGCAAATTGAACGTGTAGTCCATTGGGCGAAAGAGCACGTAACATCAACTTTATTTGTCTGCTGGGCCGTCCAGGCGGCATTGAACGTGCTTTACGGCACGCCTAAGATGACGCGTGACAATAAACTATCAGGCGTTTATCCTCATCAGACGCTACAGCCATTAGCACTATTAACCCGCGGATTTGATGAGAGCTTTTTAGCGCCTCATTCTCGCTATGCTGATTTTCCTGTGGAAGAGTTGCGCAAATATACCGATCTCGACATTTTGGCGGAGTCTGAGGAAGCGGGTGCCTACCTGTTTGCTACTAAAGACAAGCGTATGGCTTTTGTAACGGGGCATCCGGAATATGATGCGGGCACGCTTGCCGGTGAATACCTGCGTGACCGCGACGCCGGGCTCTCACCGGATATGCCATTCAACTACTTTCCTCATGATAACCCTGAGCTCTCGCCTAAAGCGACATGGCGTAGCCATGGGCACCTATTATTCACCAACTGGCTGAATTACTACGTTTATCAGATCACGCCATTTGACCTGCGTCAGATGAACCCAACCCTCGAGTAACTGACTGACCGGGCAGATGATCGTCAGGATCGCTTGCCTGGACATTGTTTTCTATTCTTCCCTCTGGCTCTCCCAAATACCCTCTAACAATACTCATCCTTTCTTTTTCAATAATGAAATGAACTCTCGTTTTGAGAAAAATAATTCCAGTTATATCTCATTGATTTATAGTAAATAAAAAACAAAGTAAAAATAAAATGGAAATCGTTTTTGATTTTATTATTTTATTGATTACGCTTAAATCTCACAGAGCAGAAGTTGAGATAAAGATCTCCGGGCTAAAACGATCCTCAATCTCGACCATCAGAAGCCTGAACATGAGCCAGCCGGAGAGTGATTCTCCTGGCTGATATAAGAGATATATCAGGAGAATACCGATGAATCAGCAGACAACCCGCTCCGCACTGGACTTCACGCGCCACTTTACTGAAAAGGAGTCCCTGGTATTAACGGATGAGGCGGTCGATTTTCTGACAGAACTGGTCAGTCATTTTGCCCGCTCGCGTAATAAGCTTTTGCAAAAACGGGTTGTGGTTCAGCAGCGTATTGATGATGGATTTTTGCCGGATTTTATTTCGGAAACAGCTTCCATTAAAAATGGAACCTGGACTATTCGTGGAATACCTGACGATTTGCAAGACAGGCGTGTCGAGATCACCGGTCCGGTGGAAAGAAAAATGGTAATAAATGCCCTGAATGCCAACGTAAAAGTATTTATGGCTGACTTTGAGGATTCACTCTCTCCGGACTGGAACAAAGTCATTGAAGGCCAGATCAATCTGCGTGATGCGGTCAATGGAACGATCAGTTACACCAACGAATCCGGCAAAATTTACCAGCTAAAGCCGGATCCGGCAGTATTGGTATGTCGCGTACGTGGTCTGCATTTACCTGAGAAACATGTCCAATGGAATGGAGAGCCTATCCCCGGTGGCCTGCTTGATTTTGCACTGTATTTTTTCCATAACCACCGCGCACTGTTGGCAAAAGGCAGCGGCCCCTATTTCTACCTGCCTAAAACCCAGTCTTATCAGGAGGCAGCATGGTGGAGTCAGGTATTCAGTTTTGCCGAAGATTATATGGAACTTCCAAGGGGAACCATCAAAGCCACGGTACTGATTGAAACCTTACCTGCAGTCTTTCAAATGGACGAAATTCTTTACCATTTACGTGATCACATCGTAGGTCTGAACTGTGGGCGCTGGGATTATATCTTCAGCTACATCAAAACCCTTAAAAATCATGCTGATCGGGTTCTTCCAGACCGGCAGGCAGTTACGATGACGCAGCCATTCCTCAATGCCTATTCCCGTTTGCTCATTAAAACTTGCCATCGCCGTGGTGCTCTGGCAATGGGGGGCATGGCGGCCTTTATCCCCAGCAAAGAGACCGAACGTAACCAGTGGGTGCTGAATAAAGTTAAAGCAGACAAGGAGTTGGAGGCGGCCAACGGGCATGACGGAACCTGGATTGCGCACCCAGGCCTTGCTGACACCGTGATGGCTGTTTTCAATCAGGCGCTGGGCGAACGCAATAATCAGTTGGACGTCTCACGTCAGGAAGATGTGCCCGTAACTGCCAGTCAATTGCTCGAACCTTGTCCGGGAGATCGAACCGAAGAGGGGATGCGGGCCAATATTCGCGTCGCCGTGCAATACATCGAGGCCTGGATCTGCGGCAACGGCTGCGTACCTATTTACGGCCTGATGGAAGATGCTGCGACTGCTGAGATCTCCCGCACCTCGATTTGGCAGTGGATCCACCACGGCAAAACGCTCAGCGACGGTCAGCCGGTAACCAAAGCACTTTTTCGCCAGATGCTGTGTGAAGAGATGCAGGTTATTCAACAAGAACTGGGCGAACGGCGTTTCAGTTCGGGGCGGTTTGATGAAGCCGCCGCGCTGATGGAGCGCATCACTACACAGGACGAGTTGATTGATTTCCTCACGCTGCCGGGCTACGCATTACTGGCATAAATCCTGATTTACCCTACAAAAGTTAACCCCAAAACATTAAGAACAGGAAACCGCGCCATGAAAAACTCCCGTACTCAGCAAATTCAGCAGCTAGAAGAAACCTGGTCACAACAACGCTGGCAGGGTATCACCCGTCCGTACAGTGCAGCCGACGTAGTGAGTCTGCGAGGCTCGGTGAATCCAGAATGTACTTTGGCCCAGAATGGCGCAAAACGTTTGTGGAACCTGTTGCATGGCTCATCGCGCAAAGGCTACGTGAATTGTCTCGGCGCCTTAACCGGCGGGCAGGCGTTACAGCAGGCAAAGGCAGGTATCGAAGCAATATATCTTTCGGGCTGGCAGGTGGCTGCAGACGCCAACACGGCATCCAGTATGTACCCGGACCAATCCCTCTACCCGGTAAACTCGGTTCCTGAAGTTGTGGCACGCATCAATAATACCTTCCGCCGAGCTGACCAGATCCAATGGTCAAACAATATCGAGCCGGGGCAGGCCGGTTATACCGACTATTTTTTGCCTATTGTGGCGGATGCGGAGGCAGGATTTGGTGGCGTACTTAACGCCTTTGAACTAATGAAATCGATGATTGAAGCCGGGGCCGCTGCAGTGCACTTTGAAGATCAGCTTGCTGCGGTGAAAAAGTGTGGGCATATGGGAGGGAAAGTGCTGGTCCCTACCCAGGAAGCTATCCATAAACTGGTTTCGGCACGCCTGGCAGCCGATGTATTAGGTGTGCCAACTCTATTGGTTGCCCGTACCGATGCGGATGCAGCCGATCTTCTTACCTCCGACTGCGATCCGTACGACAGTGAATTTATTACCGGCGAGCGTACACCTGAAGGTTTCTACCGTACCCATGCTGGTATTGAACAGGCTATCAGTCGCGGGCTGGCCTATGCGCCTTATGCCGACATTGTCTGGTGTGAAACGTCCACCCCTGATTTGGCATTAGCTCAGCGTTTTGCTGATGCGATCCATGCCAAATTCCCTGGCAAATTATTGGCCTATAACTGCTCACCTTCTTTTAACTGGAAAAAGAATCTCGATGATAAAACCATTGCCAGTTTCCAGGAGCGGCTTGCCTCTATGGGCTATCAGTATCAGTTCATTACTCTCGCTGGCATTCATAGCATGTGGTTCAACATGTTCGATCTGGCGCATGCTTATGCCCAGGGAGAAGGGATGAGACATTACGTGGAAAAAGTACAGGAGCCCGAATTTGCCGCGATTGGTCGAGGTTATACTTTTGCCTCTCACCAACAGGAAGTTGGCACCGGGTATTTCGATAAAGTCACCAATATTATTCAGGGCGGGCGTTCATCAGTGACGGCGCTGACGGGGTCTACCGAAGAGCAGCAATTTGGCGCCTGAAGTTTGTAGGCCCGGTATTACCGGGCCCATTTTCTGATTCGGAGCGAGCCCTTATGCGTATTGAATTGTTAATCGCCCAGACGATTTTGCAAGGGTTTGATGCCCAGTACGGACGCTTTTTGGAAGTGACCTCCGGCGCTCAGCACCGCTTTGAACAAGCTGACTGGGTTGCCGTACAGGCGGCTATGAAGCAGCGCATCCATTTGTACGACCACCATGTAGGACTGGTTGTCGCACAACTAAAATGTATTACTGGCCCCCACTTCTATGATGCTGGTTTTCTTGAAGCTGTTAAGCACTCCTACAGTGAGCTGCTGCCCGAATATCCCCGGGCTGAAATAGCTGAAAGTTTTTTCAACTCGGTTTATTGCCGTATTTTCAAACATCGCGATTTAACGGCCAAAAAACTGTTTATTTACAGTGAACAACCGAATTGTCATCGGAGAGCTCTCCCCCGACCGCTTTTTCGTCGATACGAGGGGGCGGACCAATTACCTGCTTTACTGGAGGCAATACTTGCCGATCTGCCACTACGGCTGGAATGGGAAGACCTGAAGCGTGATGTCAGCTCTATCACTCAAGCACTTCAAATTATTGCTGTGCCAGCATTACTCGCCACGGCTATTTTTGAAGTGTCCACTGAACTATTTTATCGCAATAAAGCCGCCTGGTTGGTGGGGAAAATCCGCCTCGCAGGTAAGGTCTTACCTTTTCTGTTACCAATTCATCGCAGTCGCAGGGGGCAGCTTTTTGTTGATGCTTGCCTGACCGATCGCGATGACGCCAGCATTGTGTTCGGTTTCGCCCGTTCCTATTTTATGGTTTATGCCCCTCAGCCTGGAGCCTTGGTAGAGTGGCTACGAGAGATCTTACCCGCAAAGACCATGGCAGAACTTTACAGCGCCATCGGCTGCCAGAAGCATGCGAAAACGGAGTGCTATCGTGAACATCTGCATTTCATGGAACAAAATCATCAGCAATTTATTATCGCCCCCGGAGTGAAAGGGATGGTGATGCTGGTGTTCACGCTTCCTGGTAGTGACCGCGTTTTCAAAGTCATAAAAGACCGTTTTGCTCCGCAAAAAGAGGTAACAGAAGCGCAGGTCATGGCCTGTTACCAACTGGTCAAAGAGCATGACAGAGTGGGTCGCATGGCCGATACCCAGGAATTCGAGCACTTCAGCCTGTCGAAGAAAAATATCAGTGCTGAATTGTTGGAGGAATTAATGCGCGAAGTTCCAGGGAAAATTGAACAGGCTGGGGACAACATTATTCTGCGTCATCTCTATATCGAGCGTCGAATGACCCCCCTGAATCTTTATCTGGAACAGGCCAGTGATCACCAATTGCATGATGTTATTGAGGAGTATGGCAATGCAATAAAGCAACTTGCCGCAGCCAATATTTTTCCAGGAGATATGCTTTTCAAAAACTTCGGCGTCACCCGTCACGGGCGGGTGGTATTTTATGACTATGATGAAATTTGCTATATGACTGAGGTGAATTTCCGCCGTATTCCTGAGCCGCGTTATCCGGAAGATGAACTGGCAAGCGAACCCTGGTACAGCATTTCGCCGCAAGATGTTTTCCCTGAAGAGTTTCGCCATTTTCTATGCAGCGATAAACGGCTGAAGCCTTTATTTGAGAAATTGCAT
Source organism: uncultured Enterobacterales bacterium (assembly GCA_946478305.1). Lineage (GTDB taxonomy): Bacteria > Pseudomonadota > Gammaproteobacteria > Enterobacterales > Enterobacteriaceae > Ewingella. The sequence goes on along the minus strand of CAMLBO010000034.1, from coordinate 37,936 downwards.
AGCGACCTGTTTGAGGTCAATTACTGGCAGGCAGTGCAAAAGCGGATCCTGGGCGGCCATATTGAAGATGTTTACGCCTACCGCCGCAGGCAACGTTTCAGTCAGCGGCACGATGAAATCCCACTCACTGAAACGTTTCTCGCCATAACGGAATAATTAACCCGGCTTAATGTTTACCACCGCCATAAGCCTGCGTGATCTCTTTGGCCGCATGAATAACCAATGCACCCAGTTCAGTGACCCGATCGTCGGTAATGCGGGAAACCGGCCCTGAAATTGAGATAGCAGCATAGGCATCGTTATGCTCATCGTAGATACAGGTCGCCACGCACCGCAGACCAAGTGCGTGTTCTTCGTCATCGAAGGCATAGCCCCGCTTACGTGTTTCTGCCAGTTCCTGCTTCAGATTGACCGGTGAAGTCCGTGTCAGCGGGGTATAGCTGTGTAAGCCAATTTTATGCAGTAGTTTAACCAGTCTCTCTTCCGGTAAAGTAGAAAGAAACGCTTTTCCTGCCCCAGAAGCATGCATCGGTAATTTTCCACCAATCGGCGCCGACATGCGCATCAGCGCGTTGCACTGAACCTGATCGATGATGATCGCCTGGTAATCGCTGTGATCCAGCACAGCCAGATTGACCGTTTCCCCGGACTCCTCCATCAAACGCCGTAGCATCGGATGTACCATTGCCAGCAAATTACGACTTTGCAGGAAGCTGCTGCCTACAACAAAAGCATGTGAACCAATGGTCCATAACCCTAAATCTCCCACCTGGCGAACAAATCCTTGTTGCTGCATGGTACTCAGCAGGCGGTGCGTCGTTGAATTGGGCAAGCCAGCCTGCTGAGCCAGGTCAGTGAGTGCAACGCTGCCCTGAGCCTCGGCAATATACTCCAGTAATTTCAGACCACGAGTCAGGGACTGTACTTGTCCCGTGGCGGCGCTGCCCGTTGCGGCAGCAGCTTTCGTTTTCTTGACGCGTTTGGCCGGAATCGAAGTGGACGTTGCCATGGGCCTTTTCCTTGTAAGATGCGCTAATTAGCGACGAATAAAAGTTTTTATGGAATTCATTTTCGTTTTTACAGTATGGATCGCAACCTGCCTTTACGCTCATCCGATGTGTTGCATTCGGGCTGCGAGATGCATTCCCGAATTGAAAAAGTCTCACGTTGGCCCGGGCTTTCGGCGAAGGAAGATATGCTAGGATGTTGACCATGATTTCCGGCTTGTGCTTAGGGTGTGCCGGTGGTGTTCGACGGGTGAAGAGGTGAGAGTGACGAATCAAGTTGAGGCGCTACGTAAGCAGTTGGCAAAGCGCATTTTGGTACTGGACGGCGGCATGGGCACCATGATCCAAAGCTACCGTCTACAAGAAGAGGATTACCGCGGGGAACGTTTCGCTGACTGGGAAAGCGATCTCAAAGGCAATAACGATCTTTTGGTACTGACCAAGCCGGAAGTGATCACTGCGATCCATTACGGCTATCTGGAAGCCGGTGCCGATATCCTCGAGACCAACACATTCAACTCCACCACCATTGCCATGGCGGATTACCACATGGAGTCGCTGTCGGCAGAAATTAACTATGAAGCTGCGCGTCTGGCACGTATTTGCGCCGATGAATGGACCGCCCGTACGCCTGAAAAACCGCGTTATGTCGCCGGTGTACTCGGCCCGACTAACCGTACGGCCTCCATCTCCCCGGATGTAAACGATCCAGCCTATCGTAATGTCACTTTTGATCAGCTGGTTGAAGCCTATCGTGAATCGACACGCGCTCTCGTAGAAGGCGGTGCTGATCTGATTATGATCGAAACCGTCTTCGATACCCTGAATGCTAAAGCAGCCACCTTCGCTGTCGAAACAGAGTTCGAAGCGATGGGCGTAAATCTGCCGGTCATGATTTCCGGGACCATCACTGATGCCTCGGGCCGTACTCTTTCTGGCCAAACCACCGAAGCTTTTTATAACTCCCTGCGTCATGTTAAGCCTTTGACCTTTGGTCTCAACTGCGCCCTTGGCCCTGACGAATTGCGCCAGTACGTCGCAGAGCTTTCCCGTATTTCAGAATGCTATGTTACGGCTCACCCAAATGCCGGTTTACCGAATGCCTTTGGTGAGTACGATCTCGGAGCCAAAGAGATGGCCGAGCATATCGGCGAGTGGGCGCGCTCCGGCTTCCTGAATATTGTGGGGGGATGCTGTGGTACGACTCCTGAGCATATTGCGGCGATAGTTAAAGTGGTTGAAGGCGTTCCTCCGCGGCAGTTACCCGATATTCCTGTGGCTTGTCGTCTTGCTGGTCTGGAACCTCTGACCATTGATGCCCAAACGTTGTTTGTGAACGTTGGTGAAAGGACCAACGTTACTGGTTCTGCTCGTTTTAAACGCCTGATTAAAGAAGAAAAATATAATGAAGCGCTGGAGGTTGCTCTTCAACAGGTTGAAAGCGGTGCGCAAATCATCGATATCAACATGGACGAAGGTATGCTGGATGCTGAAGCGGCGATGGTACGCTTCCTGAACCTCATTGCTGGTGAGCCGGACATTGCCCGCGTGCCAATTATGATTGACTCATCAAAGTGGGAGGTTATCGAAAAAGGTCTGAAGTGTATTCAGGGTAAAGGCATCGTTAACTCTATTTCGATGAAGGAGGGCGAAGAAGCCTTCCTTAATCATGCTCGTAAGGTGCGTCGTTACGGTGCCGCCATGGTGGTGATGGCCTTCGACGAAGTCGGTCAGGCTGACACCCGCGCGCGTAAAATCGAAATCTGTCGTCGTGCTTATAAATTGCTTACTGAAGAGGTGGGTTTCCCACCTGAAGACATTATTTTCGACCCTAATATTTTCGCCGTGGCGACGGGTATAGAAGAGCATAACAACTATGCTGTGGACTTCATCGAAGCCTGCGCCGATATCAAACAACAATTGCCTTATGCAATGATCTCCGGTGGTGTGTCTAACGTCTCCTTCTCGTTTCGCGGAAATGATCCGGTGCGTGAAGCGATACACGCCGTATTCCTGTATCACGCGATCCGCAATGGCATGGATATGGGTATTGTTAACGCCGGGCAGTTGGCTATCTACGATGATCTGTCGGCCGAATTGCGTGATGCTGTTGAAGACGTGATCCTTAACCGCCGTGATGATGGTACCGAGCGCCTGCTGGATCTTGCTGAAAAATACCGTGGTAATAAAGATGACGGTGAGTCCAATAAACAGCAGGCTGAATGGCGCAGTTGGGAAGTGCGGAAACGTTTGGAATATTCGCTGGTTAAAGGCATCACCGAATTCATTGAAGCCGATACTGAAGAGGCGCGCCAGCTTTCAGCTCGCCCAATCGAAGTCATCGAAGGGCCATTAATGGATGGTATGAACGTGGTGGGCGATCTGTTCGGTGAGGGCAAAATGTTCCTGCCGCAGGTGGTGAAATCTGCCCGCGTGATGAAGCAGGCGGTGGCTTATCTCGAACCCTACATTGAAGCCAGCAAAGAGAAAGGAAAAACCAACGGTAAGATCCTGCTGGCGACCGTGAAGGGCGACGTACACGATATCGGTAAAAACATCGTGGGTGTGGTTTTGCAGTGTAATAACTACGAAATTATCGATCTGGGTGTGATGGTACCGACGGATAAGATCCTGAAAACTGCGATTGAAGAGAAGGTCGATATAATCGGGCTGTCAGGCCTGATCACCCCCTCCCTTGACGAAATGGTTAACGTTGCCAAAGAGATGCAGCGCCGTGGTTTCACTATTCCCTTGCTGATTGGCGGGGCTACGACTTCCAAGGCACACACGGCAGTGAAAATAGAGCAGAACTACAGCGGCTCTACGACGTATGTACAGAATGCGTCGCGCTCCGTCGGTGTGGTCTCCGCGCTGCTCTCCGACACCCAGCGTGATGCCTTCATCGAGCGAACCCGCAAAGAGTACGAAACCGTGCGTATTCAGCATGGGCGCAAGAAACCCCGTACACCGCCTGTCAGCCTTGAAACAGCTCGTGATAATGCGACCAGCATTGACTGGCAAAGCTACACGCCGCCTGTTGCCCATCGTCTGGGCATACAAAAAGTGGAAGCCAGTATCGAAACGCTGCGCAATTACATCGACTGGACACCGTTCTTTATGACCTGGTCACTGGCTGGGAAATATCCGCGCATTCTGGAAGATGAAGTGGTAGGTGAAGAAGCCAAACGCCTGTTCCAGGATGCTAACGATCTGCTCGATAAGCTCTCAAATGAGAAATTGCTAAATCCGCGTGGGGTTGTTGGGTTGTTCCCGGCCAACCGTGTCGGTGATGATATCGAAATCTACAGCGATGAAAGGCGTGATGAAGTGCTGGTGGTCAGCCATCATTTGCGACAGCAGACCGAAAAAACGGATTTCGCTAACTACTGTCTTGCTGATTTTGTGGCACCGAAATCCAGCGGTAAAAAAGATTATATGGGCGCCTTTGCTGTAACCGGTGGGCTGGAAGAGGATGCCCTGGCGGAGGCTTATGACAAGCAGCATGATGACTACAATAAAATCATGATCAAAGCCCTGTCTGACCGCCTGGCGGAAGCTTTTGCTGAATACTTGCATGAACGCGTACGTAAGGTGTACTGGGGTTTTGCCGCCAATGAAAATCTGAGCAATGATGAATTGATCCGCGAAAACTATCAGGGTATTCGCCCGGCCCCGGGCTATCCGGCCTGTCCGGAACATACGGAAAAGGGCCAGATCTGGAAATTACTGGATGTGGAAACCCACACCGGTATGCAACTCACTGAGTCATTCGCGATGTGGCCCGGTGCGGCGGTTTCTGGCTGGTATTTCAGCCACCCTGACAGCAAATATTTCGCCGTGGCCCAAATCCAGCGCGATCAGGTGGAGGACTATGCAGCACGCAAAAATATGCCGATAGCAGAAGTTGAACGCTGGCTGGCACCCAACCTGGGTTACGACGCCGACTAGACTAAAAGAACTGTCATGTTTAAGGCTGACTCTGCATTGGCCACATGACTCTGCCCATTCTTGGACCGCAGCAAACAACCACAAAACCAGCGTATAGCTGGTTTTGTGGTTTATTTTTAATGATTTAGGGTAGCCAACGGTGTTTTTGTTGGCTGACTCAACTCACTTCCACATCAATATGTAATGCGTCATAGCGCCAATACTCCAAATCGCAGTCAATGACCCGGTCCTGTTGGTCACGGTTAACGCGGGTGATGAACAGTGCCGGGCTACCCGGTGCCACTCGCAGCGCATTCGACGCTTGTTCTGGTAAGCGTGTGGGTACCATATCGAAACGTACGCGGCCGTAGCTGATCCCATACTGAGCTGAATACAGGTCAGTCAGCGATTGCGTCAGGTCGGCACTGAGAATATTTGGGAAGAATGTCGGGTTGAGGTAATGCTCTACATATAACACCGGCCTGTCGTCGATATACCGTAAACGACGGATGCAATGAACCTCGCTTTTTGGTGGCAGTGATAACTTACTGCACACGGTATCACTGGCCATCAGCGCCTTTGCATCAATCACTTCTGTTCGGGCCCTGCGTCCCTGTTCAAGCGCCATAGCATGAAAATGGCTGCGCTGTAGCGGGTTATAGATAATGCGTGGTGGGGAAATAAACCAACCGCGCCGTACTTCGCGATAGACCAGTCCCTGTCCTTCCAGCTGGCTTAGTGCCTCGCGCAGCGTGATGCGGGTAGTCGAGAATTGTTCACTCAATTGCCTCTCGGAGGGCAGGCGGCCGTCCGCGGCAAACGCGCCCCTGGCGATTTTTTCGCTCAGTGACAGGCAGATCACCGCCACGGTGGTTAAGGCTTCGCTCATGGTTACAGGCCTCATTGCAGTGCGTTTTTGCACCACTACGGTGATCTTGTGCTGAATTAGTGTGCGCTTGTTAACAGCTTGATGCTTAAAAATGCTGGTTTTTCGCACTGTAATATAATTATCACAATTGATCGTTAGATTGGCTTGGTTCTTGCTGGACTAGACCAGCACTCTCATACCCTACCATCTGGAGCATCCGTTATGAAACAGTTGTTCGCTTCTGTGTTAACCAGCGCGCTCGTTCTTTCGACCTCAGCGGTTTTTGCTGCTGAGCCTCCTGCCGAACTCCTGAAAGCTGCGCAAGCGGAAGGAACCGTAAACAGCGTCGGTATGCCTGATGACTGGGCTAACTGGAAAGGTACCTGGAGTGACCTGAGCACGAAATATGGCCTGAAACACAGCGATACCGACATGAGCTCGGCGCAGGAAATTGCTAAATTCCTGGCTGAAAAAGACAATGCCAGCGCGGATATCGGCGACGTAGGTGCTGCATTTGGCCCGGTAGCGGTGCAGAAAGGCGTAACTCAAGCCTATAAACCCACTACCTGGGATCAGGTGCCGGATTGGGCCAAAGATAAAGACGGGATGTGGGCACTCGCTTACACCGGAACCATTGCCTTTATTATCGATAAGTCTCAGGTTAAAGATGAACCTCACAGTTGGGCCGATCTGCTGAAAGGCAACTATAAAGTCACCATCGGTGATGTTGGTACTGCTGCGCAGGCGGCTAACGGCGTGCTGGCCGCAACCTACGCGATGGGCGGCAATGAAAAAAATCTTAAGCCTGGCCTGGAGTATTTTGGCAAGCTGGCAAAAGCAGGGCGTTTAAGCCTGACTGACCCGGTGATTGCTTCCCTTGAGAAAGGTGAAGTGCAGGTTGGCGTGGTCTGGGATTTCAACGGTCTGAGCTATCGTGACAAAATCGACAAAACCCGCTTTGACGTGGTCATTCCTTCCGATGGCACTATCACATCCGGCTACACCACCATCATCAACAAATTCGCCAAACATCCCAATGCTGCAAAACTGGCGCGCGAATACATCTTCTCCGATGCAGGTCAGATCAATCTGGCGCGCGGTTATGCCCGTCCGATTCGCGCCGATCACATCACCTTACCTGACGACGTAAAAGCCAAACTGCTGCCATCCAGCGAATATAAAAATGCTCACCCGATTGCGGATACCGCTGCCTGGGACAAGAGTGCTAAAACGCTGCCGCGTCTGTGGCAGGAAAACGTCATGATCAACATGCAGCAATAACATTTGTAATTTAGCAATTAAGGCAAAAGAGTCGATGAAAAGCATTCTGGTGGTACTGGACGGCCTGAATTTTCAGGTCGCCCGCGATGCAATGGGATATTTACAGGCACAGTGCGCTGCTGGACGCGGCCGCTTGTATCAACTGGAATGCGCATTGCCTTCGTTGTCACGGCCTTTGTATGAATGCATTCTCACCGGCGTGACGCCGGTTGAGAGCGGCATCGTGCATAATCACGTTGACCGGCTCTCAACGCAGCGCAGCATTTTTCATTACGCCCGCGATGCCGGGCTGACCACCGCCGCAGCGGCTTATCACTGGGTCAGCGAACTGTACAACCGCACGCCGTTTGACCCGCCGCGCGACCGTCATACCAGTGATAAAACGCTGACTATCCAGCACGGTCACTTCTATTACGACGACACCTATCCCGATTCACATCTGTTCGATGACGCCGAGAGTTTGCGCCGTCGCCACGATCCGGATTTCCTGCTGATCCACCCGATGAATATCGACGATGCCGGCCACAAGTTTGGCCTCTCCACGCCGCAGTACCGTAATAAAGCCCGGGTAGCCGACGGTATTCTGTCGCACTATTTAGGGGACTGGCTGGCGGCAGGCTATCAGGTCCTTGTCACTGCCGATCACGGCATGAACGATGACCGCAGCCACGGCGGTATTTTGCCTGAAGAGCGCCAGGTTCCGTTATTTGTGTTCGGTACTGCGTTCAGCCTGCAAGAAGCAAGCCCATTACAAACAGAGCTCTGTGGCACAGTGTGTCAGTTGTTGAATATTGCCCACGATAAACCGCATTGCGCGGAATTGCTGGCCTGAATCCCACCACTTTTTGAGGAGTACTGATGAAAGCCAGGTGGATTGCCGCACTATTTATGTTGCCGTTTGCAGTGTTTTTTATCGCTTTTCAGCTGGCGCCGCTGGTTTGGGTGGCGGTCAGCAGTTTCTACAGCGATACCTATGAAGCCTGGGGATGGGGAAATTACAGCGATATCCTGACATCGGATTTCTATTTACAGGCCATGCGTTTCTCTCTCGACATTTCCATCTGGTCGAGTCTGTTTGGTTTGCTGATTGCATTGGTGAGCAGTTACTCACTTCGCCAGCTCGGACCGACAAAGCTTCATGATTTCGTGATGTCCTTTACCAATATGACCAGTAACTTCGCGGGTGTTCCGCTGGCGTTTGCCTTTGTCATTTTGCTGGGGCTGAATGGTTGTATGACTCTGCTGCTAAAGAAATATGGATTGATGGAAAGCTTCAATCTCTATTCGAAAAACGGGCTGATTGTGCTTTACACCTATTTCCAGATTCCGCTTGGGGTATTGTTGCTTTATCCGGCTTTTGACGCGCTGCGTGAAGACTGGCGGGAGTCTGCGGCGCTGCTTGGTGCCGGGCGTTGGCGCTACTGGCGGCATATTGGTTTGCCGGTACTGTTTCCAGCACTGATGGGGACATTCGTCATCCTGCTGGCCAATGCGCTGGGGGCTTATGCCACGGTGTACGCGCTGACCACGGGTAACTTTAACGTCGTGCCGGTGCGGATTGCCGCACTGGTGTCCGGTGATATCTCGCTTGATCCCAACATGGGCAGTGCGCTGGCGATGCTGTTGGTAGTGCTGATGGCCTTTATTACATTGATTCACCAGTGGCTGCTGCGCAGGAGCTATTTGAATGTGCGCTGAACACTGGGCTGATTGCCTGGAGGAAAACCATGTCACGCGCTGAGGGGCTCTATCACCGTCTGATTGTCTGGATCCTGATGATCATTTTGCTGTTACCGCTGGCCGCCACGCTGGTTTATGCATTGGTCAATGAGTGGGGAGCGACCATTTTACCCAGCGGATTTACGCTGAAATGGATGACGGCACTGTGGAGCGAACCGCGTTTTCTGGTAGCTCTGGGGCATTCGTTGCTGATCTGTATTGGTACACTGTTATTGTCGCTGGTGTTGATTCTGCCGCTAATGTTTGTGATCGCTTACTACTTCCCAAAACTCGATGCGCTGATGAATGTGCTGATTCTGTTGCCGTTTGCCGTGCCGCCGGTAGTCTCCTCTGTCGGCCTGATGTCGCTCTACTCATCGGGACCGTTGGCGCTCACCGGTACGCCGTGGATCCTCATCGGTTGTTATTTCACCATCGCGTTACCGTTTATCTACCGGGCCATATCCAACAACATGCAGGCCATTAATTTACGTGACCTGATGGACGCTGCACACCTGCTCGGCGCCAGTACCTGGAAAGCGGCATTGCTGGTGGTGTTACCGAATTTGCGTAAGGGCGGGACGATCGCGGTGCTGCTGTCATTCTCATTTTTAATCGGCGAGTTTGTGTTCGCTAACCTGCTGGCCGGCAGCCGCTATGAAACTCTGCAGGTTTATCTCTACAACATGCGCAACGGCAGCGGGCATTTTACCAGCGCACTGGTTATCTCCTATTTCGTGGTTGTCCTGGCCTTTACCTGGGTGGCTAACGTGCTGAATAAAGGAAAAAGCTGATATGTCCTATTTGCAGGTCACACAACTCAACAAACATTATGGTCATACGCAGATTTTCAACAATATCGATTTCAGTGCCAAAGAGGGAGAGTTCGTCACCTTGCTGGGGCCCAGCGGCTGTGGTAAATCGACACTCTTACGTTGTATGGCAGGGCTGACCTCGGTAGATAGCGGACAGATTATTTTGCAGGGGCAGGATATCGTTCCGCTCAGCCCACAACAGCGCGGTATCGGCATGGTGTTTCAGAGCTACGCGCTCTTCCCCAATATGACGGTGGAAGGCAACGTAGCATTCGGACTTAAAATGCAAAAGGCCTCGGCCAGTGAAGTACACCGGCGAGTTGGCGACGTGCTGGCGCTGGTCGAAATGAATGAATATTCAAAGCGTTATCCACATCAGCTTTCAGGCGGGCAATGCCAGCGCGTGGCGCTGGCCCGTTCTTTGGTCACGGAGCCCCGTTTGTTGCTGCTGGATGAGCCGCTCTCTGCACTGGATGCGCGTATCCGTAAGCATCTGCGTGAACAAATCCGCCGCATTCAGCGTGAAATGAACCTGACGGCCATTTTTGTTACCCACGACCAGGAAGAGGCACTGACGATGTCAGATCGCATTGTGCTGATGAATAAAGGAAAAATCGTGCAAAATGCCGATGCTGAAACCCTGTATACTGAACCGGTTGACGCCTTTGCCGCTGGTTTCATCGGCAGCTATAACTTACTCAGCGCCACCGAGGCGCAGGCACTGACCGGGCAGACTTACGGCGGTCAGGTGGCAATCCGCCCTGAATCGATTGTAATATGTTCACCTGAACAGGGTATTCCTGCCCGAATATTGCACCACAGCCTGCTCGGCAACGTCGTGCGCTATCGCGTACTGGCGAACAACGTTGAGCTATCAGTGGACGTATTGAACCGCTCTGTGGCCTCTCTTCTCGCCGACGGCATCGAAATTGGTCTACAGTTAGATCTTGTTACGTTACGGGAAGTTGCATGAGTCTGGCGCTGTTTGATCTCGATGAAACCCTGATTAACGGCGACTGTTCCAGCCTGTGGTCAGCCTATATGGTGAAGCAGGGATGGGTTGCGGATGAGCAGGTTTTCCTGCAACGCGACGCCCAGCTGATGCAGCAATATGCCGTGGGTCAGATGGACATGCAGGAATATATGACCTGCACCCTGGCACCGCTACAAGGCCGCCATGAAGCAGATGTTGCCGCCATGGTTGAGCGTTATATACAGGAGGTGATTGCTCCTCGTGTCTATAATGATGCTCGTGAATGCCTTGAGCAGCATCGTGCCCGTGGTGATCGCACGGTGGTGATTTCAGCTTCAGGCGTGCATCTGGTGGCGCCGATAGCCCGCTATCTCGGCGTTAACGAAACTTTGGCGATCGGTGTCGGCATTGAAAAGGGGATTTTCACCGGCACGACGCAAGGCGTGATGACTTACCGTGAGGGTAAAGTGACGCGACTGATGGAACTGATTAATCAGGATATTTCACAGCTGCAGCACGCCAGTTTTTATTCGGATTCTCATAATGATCTGCCCTTGCTTGCTCAAGTCGGCAAGCCATATGCAGTCAATCCGGACGCTATCCTGCACCAACACGCCCGGCAGGCAGGATGGCCTGTTTTTGCCTGGCGTTAACGGAGCTGTTCTTTAGTGTTAACTCTTCTTCATTTGCTGTCCGCTGTTTCACTTCTCGTCTGGGGTACGCACATTGTGCGTACTGGCATCATGCGTGTTTTTGGCGCCAATTTGCGTCGCGTGCTTAGCAGCAGCGTTGAGAAAAAACCGCTGGCGTTTGTCGCCGGTATTGGCGTTACCGCACTGGTACAAAGCAGTAATGCCACCGCGCTGCTGGTGACGTCATTTGTCTCTCAAGGGTTGGTCGCACTGGCCCCTGCGCTGGTGATCATTCTGGGGGCCGACGTCGGAACGGCGCTGATGGCGCGTGTGCTGACTTTTGACCTCTCCTGGCTCTCCCCGTTACTGATTTTTGTGGGTGTCTCCTTCTTCCTCAGCCGTAAACAGACCCGCGCAGGCCAAATGGGGCGCGTCGGGATTGGTCTGGGGCTGATTCTGCTGGCGCTGGAGCTGATTGTGGCCGCGGCAACGCCAATCACTCAGGCATCCGGTGTTAAAGTCCTCTTCTCCTCGCTCACCGGTGATGTCATTCTCGATGCGCTGACCGGTGCGGTGTTTGCCATCGTCAGTTACTCCAGCCTGGCCGCCGTATTGCTGACTGCCACGCTGGCCGCGACCGGCGTTATCTCTTTGAAAGTATCGCTGTGTCTGGTCATCGGCGCTAACCTGGGAAGCGGGCTGTTGGCGATGATTAACGCCAGTAAACAGAATGCGGCAGGGCGTCGTGTGGCGCTTGGTAGCGTGCTGTTCAAGCTGATTGGCTGCGTGATCGTGCTGCCGTTTATCGGGCCGCTGTCAGTGCAACTGGCGCGGCTCGGTATTCCGGATGAAGAGCTGGTTATCTACTTCCATATGTTTTACAACCTGATCCGTTGTCTGGCGATGGTGCCACTGTCTGGCCCGATGGCGCGAATTTGCGAACTGCTGATTGCCGATGTACCGGAAGATGACCCGCGTTTGCGTCCGCGTTATCTGGACGTCAGCGCCATCGACACGCCGGCCCTGGCGTTAGCCAATGCTGCCCGTGAAACCCTGCGTATGGGGGATGTGGTCGAACACATGCTGATCCTCAACCATGAGGTGATGCACGGTAAGCTGGCGCAGGACCGCGAAGTGCGCCGGCTGGACGATGACGTTGATGTGCTTTACACCGCCATAAAACTCTATCTGGCGCAGATCCACAAAGAGGATTTAGGCGAAGACGACTCACGTCGCTGGGCTGAAATTATTGAAATGGCGATGAACCTGGAACAGGCCGGTGACATTATCGAGCGCATGACCGCTGATATTGCCGCGAAATCTCATGCAGCGCGTCGGGCCTTCTCACCGGAAGGACTGACCGAGCTGGACTCCCTGCATGAAAAGCTGGTGGATAATCTGCGTCTGAGTCTTTCCGTATTTCTGTCAAACGACATGATCAGCGCGCGCCGTCTGCGCCGTTCAAAACATCGGTTCCGTCTACTCGATCGTCGCTATGCGCATGCGCACGTTGACCGTCTGCATCAGCATAACGTGCAGAGTATTGAAACCAGTTCGCTGCATCTGGGGCTGCTTGGTGACATGAAGCGCCTGAACTCACTGTTCTGCGCGGTAGCCTATAACGTGCTGGATAAAGACGCACAGGAAGACGATGAACGTGATGAAATCGACTTAGTGAAGCCTATCTGAATACCATAATAAAGGCGCCAATCGGCGCCTTTATCTTTTCTATCCTGCTGAATTATTTCTCTTTCTTCTCCACTGGCTTACCTGACCAGTAACCCGCCAGCAGCGAGCCAGACAGGTTGTGCCATACCGAGAAGAGCGCGCCTGGCAGCGCGGCCAGAGGGCTGAAGTACATTTTGCCGAGCGTCGCCGCCAGCCCTGAGTTCTGCATACCGACTTCCATCGCCAGCGTACGGCAGGTGGTTTCGTCGAAGCCAAACAGTTTCCCTCCCCAGTAACCACTCAGCAAACCAATGCCGTTATGCAGAATTACCGCCACAATCACCACCAGACCTACGGAACCGATAAAGCCTTGGCTGCCTGCGACTACGGCGCTGATAATGGCCAAAATACAGATCATCGAAAATGCGGGTAGCAGCGGCTCGACGCGCTTTACCGTTTTGGTAAACAGATGATGGATAACCAGACCGGCGAAAATCGGGATCACCACGATTTGCAGAATACTCAGCAGCATGCCGACCACGTCGACCTTAATGTGCGTATCCACATAGAAGCGGGTCAGCAGCGGGGTGGCAAATACGCCCACCAGCGTGGAGACGGCAGAAATCGTCACCGACAGGGCGACATCGCCTTTGGCGAGATAAATCATCACGTTGGACGCCGTACCTGACGCAACGCTCCCCACCAAAATCATCCCCGCCGATAAATCTGCCGGCATATGAAACAGCTTAGCCAGCACCCATGCCGCCAGCGGCATAATCAGATAATGCAGGAAAGTGGCGGCGGCGACCGGAGCCGGGCGCGACAGAACGCGCTTGAAATCACCGAACTCCAGCGTAACGCCCATTGCGAACATAATTAGCATCAGCAGGGTCGCAACGTGCGGGGCGATGGGGGTAAAAGTGCTGGGCGTAGAGTAGGCTGCTACTGACAGCAGCACGGCCCACAGCGGAAACAAGCGGGTTATTTTGGCTAACATGGTGAGGATCCCTTATTGGTCTTTGTTGTTTTTAATTATGTGATGTTGCAGGTAAAGCGTTGCCATAGTGCTCTGGTTGTAGCATAAAACTGGGCGCATAAAAAAGCCGGGCACTGAGGCCCGGCATTGAAATACACCGCGCCGATGCTTATTCGAATAGGTTGCGATGTAGCGTTTTAACGACCTGATCGGCATCGTTGCCCGGTACCAGGAAGCAGAGGTTGTAGCTGCTTGCGCCGTAACAAATCATGCGAATGTTGAACGGATCGAGCACGCCAAACACCTCTTTACCAACGCCACAGGCTTGTGAAAGCTTGTTACCGATGATCGCGATCAGTGCCAGGTTTTCTTCGACTTGGACGCGGCACAATGATGACAGCTCAGTCAGAAGCGACGTGGTCAGCAGGCTGGCATCAGAAGATGTGGACCCTGTGGTATCAAGCGTCAGCGCAATGCTGACTTCCGACGTAGTGATGAGATCCACAGAAATATTGTGGCGCGCCAGAATGGCAAACACATCGGCGAGGAAACCGCGTGAATGCAGCATGCTCAGGCTGTGCAGTGTGACCAGCGTTTGTCTGCGGCGTAGGGCAATCGCGCGGAATAGCGGCGGATTTTCGGTGGTATCACACACTAAAGTACCGCCACCAGACGGATCTTTGCTTGAGCCGACAAACACCGGAATGCCGCGACGTACTGCAGGTAGCAAGGTGGCTGGATGCAGGACTTTGGCACCGAAGGTCGCCATCTCAGCGGCTTCTTCAAACGCGATACGATCAATACGTTTCGCCGCAGGCACCAGGCGCGGGTCAGTGGTGTAAATGCCCGGGACGTCTGTCCAGATATCCACACGAACGGCGCCCAGCGCCTCGCCCAGTAATGCCGCGGTATAATCGCTGCCGCCGCGGCCAAGCGTGGTTGTGCGGCCTTTGCCTTCCGAACCGATAAAGCCCTGAGTGATCACCAGTGCATTCTGCAAACGCGGCTGCAATTGCTGAAGCGTCAGTTCGGTTAGCGCCTGCGTATCCGGCTCTGCGCGCCCAAAGTGGTCGTTGGTGTGCATGACTTTACGCACGTCAAACCATTCCACCGGCACATTGCGCTGGCGGATGATTTCAACAAACAGCAGGGTGGACATCAGTTCGCCATGGCTGACCAGTTCATCAGTCAGGGCAGTGGACGTCGCGAGGCTCGCCGCTTCCGACAACATAGCGATATTTTCCAGCATGCGGCCCACTTCTTCGCGGATCACCGTCGGATTATCGAGGCGGTCAATAATGGCATTCTGGATACGGCGGATTTCGTCAAGCAGGAACACGCGGCGTTCAATTTCTTTGCCCGTGGCCAGTTCGACCAATAAATTGGTGATGCCCGCAGAGGCGGAGAGGACGACCAGACGAACTTCCGGGTGCGCCAGAACAATGTCTGCACTGCGGTTCATCGCATCGAAGTCCGCTACGCTGGTGCCGCCAAATTTGGCAACAACGGTGGAACCCAAAGGAGGGAGAGTCGCGTTGCGGGATACAGCGTAATTCATGGTAAACCTCGTGTCAGGGACGCCGGGAAACGACGACCATCTATTCCATAAAACATAAGAATTGGCACTAGGGGGAGAGCGGGAAACGGGAGCAGGCGTAGAGATGCTACGATACACCCAGAAGCGCCCCACCTTGCCGATACCCTTATGGGTATCTCGGTGACAACCCAGGGGATTCAGCCCCTGTAGTCGGTCTTTTGCCTGCCGAAAGCATCTGACCTCGGCGCCGCTCCCCCTGATGTATCGTCGTAGGATTTCGGCTCCTCCGATACACTGCCTGGGCGACGCGCCTCTTCTGGCTCACAAGGCGTGCGTTGACGCGCCTGCGAGTTAGGTGCTTAGGAATAACGGGTTATCGCCCGCCTGTCAACGGTCTGAGCGCCCGCATCGACACATTTTGAGCAATTGTCATCTAATATTGTTTTCTGTCATTGTGATTCCATACATCTGACCTATCGCAAGAAAAGGCATCTCATCTCGGGTATTACGGGATACAATCAGGTCAGTTACGTCACATTTATTCTCAGCCTAAGAGCATTGCTATGAAAAATATCAATCCAACTCAAACCGCTGCCTGGCAAGCCCTGCAGCAGCATTTCGATACGATGAAAGATGTGCAGATTAGTCATCTGTTTGCTGAAGATGGCGACCGTTTCTCCAAGTTCTCCGCGACTTTTGAAGACCAGATGCTGGTGGATTTCTCTAAAAACCGCATCACTGCCGAGACACTGGACAAGCTGCAAGCGCTGGCGAAAGAGACCGACCTTCAGGGCGCAATCAAATCGATGTTCTCTGGTGAGAAGATCAACCGCACCGAAGACCGTGCCGTTCTGCACGTTGCGCTGCGTAACCGCAGTAATACCCCGATTCTGGTAGATGGCAAAGATGTGATGCCAGAAGTCAACGCGGTGCTGGCCAAAATTAAAGGCTTTACCGAGCGCGTTATTGGTGGCGACTGGAAGGGTTACACCGGTAAACCAATCACTGACGTGGTTAACATTGGTATCGGCGGTTCTGATCTCGGTCCGTTCATGGTGACCGAAGCGCTGCGTCCTTACAAAAATCATCTGAATATGCATTTTGTCTCCAACGTTGACGGCACCCATATCGCCGAAACGCTGAAAGACCTGTCGCCAGAAACCACACTGTTCCTGGTGGCCTCTAAAACCTTCACCACCCAGGAAACCATGACCAACGCACACAGCGCGCGTGACTGGTTCCTGAAAACGGCGGGTGATGCCAAACACGTTGCGAAACACTTCGCTGCCCTGTCAACCAACGGCAAAGCGGTGGGTGAGTTTGGTATCGACACTGACAACATGTTCGAATTCTGGGACTGGGTCGGCGGGCGCTACTCCCTGTGGTCTGCCATCGGCTTATCTATCGCACTGTCTGTGGGCTTCGAAAACTTCGAACAGTTGCTTAGCGGTGCACATGCGATGGATAAACACTTCGCTAATACCCCCGTTGAGAAAAACCTGCCCGTGCTGCTGGCACTGATCGGTATCTGGTACAACGATTTCTACGGCACTGAAACGGAAGCCATCCTGCCATACGACCAGTACATGCACCGCTTTGCTGCTTATTTCCAGCAGGGCAACATGGAATCCAACGGTAAATATGTTGACCGTAACGGTAACCCGGTTGATTACCAGACTGGCCCGATCATCTGGGGCGAGCCAGGTACCAACGGTCAGCACGCGTTCTATCAGTTGATCCATCAGGGAACGAAAATTGTTCCTTGTGACTTTATCGCCCCTGCAATCAGCCATAACCCGTTGAGCGATCATCACGCCAAGCTGCTTTCTAACTTCTTTGCGCAGACTGAAGCACTGGCGTTTGGCAAGTCTCTGGAAGTGGTAGAAAAAGAGTTCGCAGAACAGGGTAAAAAGCCGGAAGACGTGAAACACGTTGCACCATTTAAAGTGTTTGAAGGTAACCGTCCGACTAACTCCATTCTACTGCGCGAAATCACCCCGTACAGCCTGGGTGCGTTGATCGCGATGTATGAACACAAAATCTTCACGCAGGGCGCGATCCTTAATATCTACACCTTCGACCAATGGGGTGTGGAGTTAGGTAAGCAGCTGGCGAACCGAATCCTGCCAGAACTTGCAGGTAGCGAAGAGGTGAAAGCTCACGATAGCTCCACCAACGGTTTGATCAATCGCTTTAAAAACTGGCGCGCCTGATAACGTAGTCATACGTTAAAGATTGCCAGAAATAAACGGGTTAGCCTTAACGGGCTGGCCCTTTTTAATGCCACTTTTTCTCTACGAAGGCTATGCTATTGTGTGGGTATTAATAATAAAAATGGGATGTAGATCACATGGCAGGTTCTAAGCGGGCAACGATGATAGCCGTCATCATGCAGCGAATTTTAAACGTGTTTTTATTGGGGCTGGCAGCGATCCTAATGTTATTTTTAGGTCGTGAAACCTATCATTTAGCCATGGTGCTGTTCGTGAATAATGACCAGTCATCGTCTTACTTATTGATTGAAGGTATTGTCATTTACTTTCTGTACTTTGAGTTTATTGCCCTGATTGTGAAGTATTTTTCCTCGGGTTATCACTTCCCATTGCGCTACTTTATTTACATCGGGATCACGGCCATTATTCGCCTGATTATTGTTGACCATAAAAGTCCCTACGATACGCTGGTTTATGCCTGTGCAATTTTGGTGCTGGTTGTCACGCTGTTTCTCGCTAACGGAGAGCGCTTACGTCGCGAGTGAACGGTTACCCGCAGGCTGATTGCTGAAGCATTCTGCGTTAGAATGCAAAGCTGATGATTAATAGGGGAGGGCAATATCTCCCCGTCACGGAGTCCGTAATGTCTGAGTCTCACTCCCCTGCACAGCCACCTATCTTCTGGTTTGAAGATCCGCAGCATGTTCCTGCTGATGTTGCCGACTGGCTGATGGAAATGGGCTCGATGACCCGCCGCTTCGAAAAGCAGGGCGTGACTGTCACCGTCAAACCCAAGTGCGAATGCTTTGTCACTCGCGCAGAGCTGGGTACCAGTGAAGCTGAACAACTGCCGGAGAGCGCGCGCTACTGGGTGCGCGAGGTGGTACTGTTTGGCGACGATGAACCATGGCTGCTTGGCCGTACGGTTATCCCCGAAGAGACGCTGACTGGCCCCGATCTGGCGCTGGTGGATCTCGGTACCGTTCCGCTTGGCCGTTATCTTTTCAGTAATGACACATTAACCCGTGACTATATTCACCTGGGTCAGCTGCATCATGAGCAGGGTGATCTATGGGCGCGCCGTTCCCGGCTGCGGCTTTCCGACAAGCCGCTGCTGTTGACTGAAATTTTCCTGCCTGAATCTCCCGTCCATCGCCCTGACAGCAAGGTGCATAACGGATGAGTCAGGTTAATCCACAAGGAGAACAAAAGGTGTCTGTCAGCCTTTCTCAGGGCCATTGGCGGGATTACTGCCGCCTGATGCGTATCGATAAACCAATTGGTTCGTTGTTGCTGCTATGGCCGACACTGTGGGCTCTCTGGCTGGCTGGCGGCGGAATGCCATCATTGAAAATCATGCTGGTTTTCGTGCTGGGGGTATTCTTTATGCGGGCAGCCGGTTGTGTGGTGAATGACTACGCCGACCGCAAATTTGATGGTCATGTTAAACGCACCGCGAACCGCCCGCTACCGAGTGGTGCTGTTACCGGTAAGCAGGCCAAGATCCTGTTTGTCAGCCTGGTGCTGGCCTCTTTCCTGCTGGTTCTGACCCTCAACCGTATGACCATTTTGCTGTCGCTGGCGGCGCTGGCGTTGGCGTGGATTTATCCCTTCGTAAAACGCGTCAGTAATTTGCCACAGGTCGTATTGGGTGCGGCATTTGGCTGGGCTATTCCGATGGCTTATGCGGCGGTAAGTGAAGCGGTTCCGCTGAGCTGCTGGCTGCTGTTTGCCGCCAATATCTGCTGGACCGTAGCCTATGACACACAATATGCCATGGTAGACCGTGACGATGACTTGAAAATTGGCATCAAGTCGACAGCAATTCTATTTGGTCGTTTCGACAATCTTATCAACGGTGTTTTGCAGTTGGCCATGCTCGCACTGATGGCGGCGGTGGGATATCTGACCCAACTGAGCGCGCCATTCTATTGGTCTTTACTGCTGGCGGCGGCACTGTTTGCTCATCAGCATAAACTGACTGCCTCACGCGATCGCGATGCTTGTTTCCTTGCTTTCCGGCAGAATAACTACGTCGGGTTGGTGTTGTTTCTCGGCATACTGATGAGCCTTTCTCAATTTAGTTTCTAACGTATCCACCCGTAATACATAAAAACGCCCGGTTCTCTGTTAAAGAACCGGGCGTTTTTGATCGTAGCGTTCATCGGACGGGTTAGTACGCTGAATATCTCACTTAATGATCGGTATCCCGCACATCCACTTTAGGTTCTGCAGGCGGTGCAGAAGGCTGCGGAAGCTCAGATGGCATGCCAGAGCTTTCGATGGTCAGTTTGATTTCCGGGGTCATTAAATCACTAAGCACGGTGTAGATTTCCTGGGTGTGTTCAGGGATGGCATCACCGATATCATTGATATAACCCTCGGCGCGTAGCGTACCGACCAGCGTGGTGAAAACCGCTTTGTCGAAGAATTCTGGTGCATTAATACCGTGCAGGACAGACAGACGCTGAGCCATAATCCGGCTCTCTTTCTCCAGCGCACCGCGGCTGATGCTAGGGTTATTGCTGAGTAGAGAGAGGGTAATGGCATAGCGCTGCAAGGTTTCACGCACACCGGCCGCCAGCAGTTGCAGTGGACGGATGCGTAATGGGTTCAACGACAGCGTTTCACCATCGATCTTGATGAGTCCCTGACGTGCCAGTTCTGTACACAGGATTTCCATTACTGTCGGCAGCTCTTCTTTGCTGTAATGCATGAAGAGTTCAGCTTTCATCATTGGGAAAATCAGCGCAACTTGGCGCAACAGTTCAGTGCTGGTCACAGAACGGTGGTGCATGATGATGCTCGCGATAAGCGACGGCAATACCAGCAGGTGATGGATGTTGTTGCGGTAGTAGGTCATCAGGACGGCCTGCTCACGCGGCAGAATGATGATATCGCCAATATTGTCTTTCTCGACTTCGAACTTATTCATGTTCAGCGCATGGTCAAGAAGCTGAGCTGAGGTTAAATCCGGAACCGTTGAATCTGCGGTATAGGGAACGTTACGCAGTAACTGCAAGTAGCAGTCGAGTTGTTCGGTGAGTTGTTCGCGGGTCAGCGAGCGCTGACGCGAGGCCAAAAGTGCAGTACAGCACAGATTCATGGCATTGGCCGCAGCAGAATTATTAATGCGTACCATGATCTTATCCGCAATATCCTGCACGGTCGGTGTCAGCCAACTTGGTCGGTGAGCTTCAATTGGATCGATAGACTCACGCCAGGTGGGTACATTTTGGTTCAAATACGTTGTGAGAGGCAGAGGCTCGCCGAAGTTAACGTAGCCTTGACCAAGGTTACGCAGTTTGCGCAAGCCGTTGATCATTTGCATAAAACTCTCTTTCTCTTTTGTCGCACCGCGCAACTCTTTGGCGTAGGTCCCGACTTCCATCACGTGCTCGTAACCGATGTAAATCGGTACCAGTGTGATAGGGCGGGAACCCCCACGCAGCATGGCCTGAATGGTCATCGCCAGCGTACCGGTTTTCGGCTCGAGCAAACGTCCGGTGCGCGAACGGCCACCTTCAACAAAGTACTCAACCGAATAACCGCGCGTAAACAGCTCGCCAAGATATTCACGGAATACTGTCGAATAAAGCTTATTACCCTTGAAGGTGCGGCGTATGAAGAATGCGCCCAGGCGGCGGAAAATCGGGCCGGCTGGCCAGAAGTTCAAATTGATACCGGCAGCGATATGCGGTGGTACCAGTCCCTGATGGTACAAGACGTAAGAGAGCAGTAAATAGTCCATGTGGCTGCGGTGGCAGGGCACATATACGATTTCCTGGCCATCCAGCGCCAACTGCCTTACGCGCTCGGCATTGTTGACGTTGATACCCTTATAGAGGCGGTTCCACGTCCAACTTAATACGCGATCGGAAAGACGTACTGCTTCGTAGGAGAAGTCAGCGGCGATCTCTTCCATTAATGCGATCGCGTTTTGCTGGGCTTTTTCATGGGAAATCTTTTTGCTGCGTGCTTCATCTTCGACAGCTTTCTCAATTGCCTTGGATGCCAGCAACTTATTGAAAAGATCCTGACGTACCGGCAGGCGCGGGCCGACCGCTGCTAAACGCTGACGAGAGAAATGCATACGCGCAACCCGGGCCAGTTTCTGAGCGATGGTTTTATCGGTGCCGTGCTCGGTTGCCATATAGCGTAGCGATACGGTATTGGAGAAGCGCACGAAACTGTCACGGCCTAGCCACAATACGGCAAAGAACTTTTGTACGCCGTTCAGCACACGCAAATGCGGCGTTTCTTGTCCTTCCCTGCCTGGTGCGCGACCAAACATTACCGATACAGGTAACATTTGGATATCGAGCTGTGGATTATTGCGATGTAAATCCAGATAGTCGTGGAACAGTTTTATCGACTCAAGTTTCGGCGTGTAGTAGGTAAACACGCGCGGCCCTTCAGCAATAAAAACGTGACTCGGCAGCTGTACGCCATCAATTTCCAATGGAATGAGGGGATCGGGCAGATTCTGCGCCAGGCACTGAGTGCGCAAGGTCAGTAAATCTGTCTTCGAATGATAAGGCAAAACATACAGGATCGGACGAGTCGGATCTAAGCGCAACTCGGTAACCGGATCTGTCGGAATGACCTTGCTCTTTACCAGCAATTTAAGCGGTAAATTCAATAAGTTATAATAAAGTCTACGCCAGCCTGACATAAAAACGTGTAGCCTCTTTGTTAGCAATTCGCCGCAAGAATACCAGAAACGGGATACGCGGTCTGTGGTAATGCTCTGTGTGTACCCTGGCCCCTTCTGGTGGCTGCTTTGCTTGCTGCAACCTGGGGGTATTTAAGTATAAAATGCTACAAACGTTCCGTTAAGACGAATCACACATGAAAAATGAATCTACTGGTATAACTCGCATCATCAAGGCCGCTGGTTTCTCCCTGAAAGGCCTGAGGGCTGCATGGAAAAACGAAGCGGCTTTCCGCCAGGAAGTGATCGGCGTACTTCCTTTCATCATTTTGTCATTTTTCCTTGATGTCAGTAGCATTGAACGCATCTTGCTGGTGAGCGTTTTGGTGCTGGTCGTCATCGTCGAGTTATTAAATAGCGCTGTTGAATGTGCCATCGACCGTATTGGGCCGGAGTTCCATGTGCTCTCTGGCCGCGCCAAGGACATGGGCTCGGCAGCGGTTCTGCTGACAATTATACTGGCAGTTTTCACTTGGGTCAGCGTGTTTTGGCCCCGTTGGTTCTAAAGCGGAATACAGATTCCATAATTCACTTTAGCATCTGTTTTTATTCACTCTTAGGTTTTCATTCAGGGGTTACCTGTATATACTCACAGCAATACTGTATAAACAATCAGGGGGCGGGATGAAAGCTTTAACAGTCAGACAACAAGAGGTCTACGACCTCATTCGCGATCACATCGCCACCACCGGTATGCCACCAACCCGCGCTGAGATCGCTACGCGATTAGGTTTCCGCTCACCTAATGCGGCGGAAGAGCACCTTAAAGCTCTGCAACGCAAAGGCGTCATTGAGATCGTTTCCGGTGCGTCGCGCGGTATCCGTCTGTTGATGGAAGAGGAAGAAGGCCTGCCGCTGATTGGCCGCGTTGCTGCCGGTGAGCCTTTGCTGGCACAGCAACACATTGAAGGGCATTACCAGGTTGATCCCGCGATGTTCAAGCCAAGCGCTGATTTCCTTTTACGCGTCAGCGGTATGTCGATGCGTGACATCGGTATTCTTGATGGCGATCTCCTGGCCGTACATAAAACACAGGATGTACGTAATGGGCAGGTAGTTGTCGCGCGTATTGATGACGAAGTGACGGTCAAGCGCCTGAAAAAACAGGGCAGCGTTGTTCAGTTGCTGCCTGAAAACAGCGACTTCCAGCCTATTATTGTCGATTTGCGTGAGCAAAGCTTCAGCATTGAAGGCCTTGCGGTTGGCGTTATTCGTAACGGCGACTGGATCTAATTTCAGCCTCTCATTTCCTGCGGCGGTAAATTTTTTCTCTTACCGGCGCAGGGGAAATTTTCAGCTGTTACCGCTATTTACCACTCCGGATTAATCTTAATAATGGCCATTATCTCTATGAACAGAGGTAAAAACCAAATTCTCAACTACTCTTATTCATGTGGTAAGCACTTACCGTGTTGAAGAAAACACGACAACCTAACCCAAGGTAATAGGAGAATTTGTTATGAATAAGGACCAAACCGAAGGTAACTGGAAGCAGTTTAAAGGTAAAGTGAAAGAAAAATGGGGCAAGCTGACTGACGATGACCTGACTGTGGTGGAAGGGAAACGCGATCAGCTGGTAGGTAAAATCCAGGAACGTTACGGCTACAAGAAAGAAGAAGCCGAGAAAGAACTCAAGTCCTGGGAAACGGACAATAAATATCACTGGTAAGTCGCAACTCCCCCTTGCGCATCAGTGATGCATCCTGAGAAATACGCTGCTCCTACCCGGAAACGCTTTCAGGATGCAAGGTACAGGGATGTACCGACCTTAGGATAATCAGTTGTAAACCTAACTTGTAGTCCCTGCTTAAATAGCCCTGCGACATTCCCCGCGCTACTCTTTATCTCCGCAACCTCAGCTATATATGCCTGTAAGCCAGAGTTTCTTAAAGCAACCCTGAATGCTTTAACGCTTTTTCGTGACGATAGTATGGTCGTGTTCGCAATCCTCATGGCTGTCACACTGTTCTACGACCTTGCACTCACCACATAAACCATGTGCTTCTACGACCGAATGACGCAGCTCAAAACCTGAATCCAGCGCCAGCTTCGCCAGCCTCTCTTCGATACCATCGGTGGTTTTCTCTGTGACCAGTCCGCAGCGATCGCAGATAAACAGAGCCGAAGTGTGGCTGGGCTCCTCAAAATGGTGGCACAGCACATAACTGTTGGCCGACTCTACGCGATGAATAAACCCCTGCTCAAGCAGAAAATCCAACGCCCGGTAAACGGTCGGTGGTTTAGCCTGAGGTTCGCGAACGCGCAGTAAATCCAGCAGATCGTAAGCACTGATGGCACCGGGCTGTTGCGTCATGAGACGCAGCACTTCAAGCCGCTGTGGTGTCAGGCGTACATTGCGTTGCAAGCAAATTTTTTCCGCCTGTGCGAGTAATTGATCCGGGTTAGTCAGGGTCATAAAAGGTTCTCTGAGTACGCTGCTGGGTTGAACGCTTATGAACAAGCGAAGAGAGATTTTATCATGCTTCGGGGTAATCGACGAATTATGCGCCGCTTCCCTCTGTTTAGGCTGGTTGTCACTCTCCCGACGTTTAACAGGGGTCGCAATGCCGAATCTTTGTTCTGTGATATAATTCGCCACTACCTTCCGGCAAATGCATAGCGCGTGTGCCGGAGAGCCCCGAACACCTTCAGCGAATCTCAGGTCGATGTCAGAAAATCAAAACACCACAGTTCATTCAGCACCATTTTCCGCTCAACGCTTTTCCGTCGCGCCGATGCTCGACTGGACAGATCGTCATTGTCGCCATTTTCACCGGCTGATGACCAGCCAGACGCTGCTGTATACCGAAATGGTCACTACCGGCGCTATCATCCACGGTAAGGGCGATTATCTGGGATTTGGTGATGCCGAACATCCGGTGGCGTTACAGCTGGGTGGCAGTAATCCGGCTGATCTGGCGTACTGCGCCAAACTCGCCGAAGAGCGCGGCTATGATGAGATCAACCTGAACGTCGGTTGCCCGTCTGACCGCGTCCAAAACGGCATGTTCGGTGCCTGCCTGATGGCGCAAGCTTCGCTGGTGGCGGACTGCGTGAAAGCAATGCGCGACGTGGTGTCGATTCCGGTCACTGTCAAAACCCGCATCGGCATTGACGAGCAGGACAGCTACGAATTCCTCTGCGATTTCGTGTCCCAAGTGTCCGAAAACGGCAGCTGCGACACTTTTATTATTCATGCGCGTAAAGCCTGGCTGTCGGGCCTCAGCCCGAAAGAGAACCGTGAGATCCCGCCGCTGGATTACCCGCGTGTTTATCAGCTGAAAAAAGATTTTCCACACCTGACGATGGCGATTAACGGCGGTATCAAGACGCTGGAAGAGGCCAAAACTCATCTGCAGCACATGGAAGGCGTGATGGTCGGGCGCGAAGCCTATCAAAATCCCGGTATGCTGCTGGACGTGGACCGCGAGCTGTTTGGCATTGATGCGCCACAGCGCACCGCACCGGATATTATCCGCGCCATGTATCCGTACATTGAAGCTGAGCTGTCCAAAGGTACCTATCTTGGGCATATGACCCGCCATATTCTGGGTATTTTCCAGAGCGTGCCGGGCGCGCGTCAGTGGCGTCGTCACCTCAGTGAAAATGCGCATAAACCGGGTGCGGGTGTTGATGTGGTCGAGCAGGCATTGCAGCTCGTGACGCAGCCGCAAAAAGTGTTGAGTCAGGCCTGAACACTCTTGGTTAAATTCACTAAAAGTTAGTCATAATGACAATATTGCCACCCAAGTGATTCTGCGGGTGGTGATAATTTTCAGTATTTTCATTGGGTTATTCAATTCGCTACTCTGGCACGTTTCTTGTAATACCTTCTATACCTCAGATGGCATTTGTCAGGCTGACTCCCTTTTCTCGCTGTTTGTAAGGAGCATGCGATGCTGGAAATTCTCTTTGTGCTTGGCTTTTTCTTTGTGCTGATGGTGACCGGTATTTCGTTGCTGGGGATGATTGCCGCGCTGATTGTGGCGTTTGCGTTGATGATGTTTGGTGGATTCTTGGTGATTGTTATAAAAATGTTACCTTGGCTGATTCTGGCCGTGGCCGTCGTCTGGATTTACCGTGCTTTCAACAAGCCTGAGCTGCCGCGCTATAAGGGTGGACGGTTGCCATAAAGCCGGGCAGTGAAACGCCTGACGATCTAATTGTCGAGTTATCAGCAGCCTGAACGCCCGCTAGAATGTAATCGTTGCAGATATAACTTTTACTTATGTGGCATCGATCACAGCTTGCGGCTTAAAGTGCGCTGAAATTTTA
Organism: uncultured Enterobacterales bacterium; assembly: GCA_946478305.1. Taxonomy (GTDB): domain Bacteria; phylum Pseudomonadota; class Gammaproteobacteria; order Enterobacterales; family Enterobacteriaceae; genus Ewingella. The sequence goes on along the minus strand of CAMLBO010000034.1, from coordinate 11,331 downwards.
TTAATCATATTTTTTAACATGACGGGCTGCTAGGATGGATTTTCGTTATTGGCTGCATGCCATCCCGAAAAGAATTCATCAAACCCATGAGACACAAAATAGTTGCTTAAGCGACATCGTCCGTGGATTTACCTGGCAGTACCCTACAGCAGTACCCGTCTTGAATCAGAGGTCGTCTGAAACAGACAATATAAAAGGGCTTCCATAAATGGAGGCCCTTTTTGCATCCCCTTCGTACTTGTCACCTCTGCGGCGTTAGCTACGTTCAGTTGCCCGAATCAGTTACTGATGTAAGTTCATCGGGCTCTTCACAGGCTGCCTTTCTGAGGCACCAATTACTTTGGGATACAGCCGTCGTCGATCTCTTACTGACCCGGTATCAGCAGGCTCGAACCCTGAGTGGAGCGGCTCTCCAACGTTTCATGAGCGCGTCTGGCTTCTGAAAGCGGGAATTTTTGCGCCTCGCTGACGTCCACTTTGATAGCGCCGCTGGCGATCATCGAGAACAGCTCATCGCTGGCGGTTTTCAGCTCTTCACGCGTGGTGACGTAGCCATTTAGCGACGGTCGGGTGACAAATAGCGAACCCTTCTTGTTGAGTATGGCCAGATCGACATCTTTCACGGGACCGGAGGCGTTACCGAAACTGACCAGCAATCCGCGTGGTTTCAGGCTGTCGAGGGAGCGTTCAAAGGTATCTTTACCCACCGAATCATACACCACCCCGACTTTTTCGCCGCCGGTCAGCGCTTTGATGCGCGCGACAATATCCTCTTTCTGATAGTTAATGGTCGCCCAAGCCCCGGCCTGTTTGGCGCGTTCGGCTTTCTCGTCAGAACCGACGGTGCCGATCAGATTTGCGCCCAGCGCTTTGGTCCACTGGCAGGCAATCAGCCCGACACCGCCGGCCGCGGCGTGGAACAGGAAGGTTTCGCCAGCCTTCACGTTATGCGTTAAACGCAGCAGATAGTAGACGGTCAGGCCCTTCAGGAAGGAGGCAGCAGCCTGCTCAAAGCTGATGGCATCGGGCAGCAGGGCGATTTTCTCCTGCGGCACGTTGTGAATGTCACTGTACGCGCCCAGCGCTGACTGCGCATACACCACGCGATCCCCGACTTTAATGCCGGTGACATTGCTGCCAATTTTACTCACCACGCCCGCTGCTTCGGTACCTAATCCGGACGGCAGTGAGGCCGTCGGATACAGGCCGCTGCGCATATAGGTATCGATATAATTGATCCCTATCGCTTTGTTCTCGACCTGCACTTCGCCAGCGGCGGGGTCCTGCGGATAAAAATCGACATACTGCAAAACTTCAGGGCCGCCGGTGGCGGAAAACTCAATGCGCTTAGCCATGCTTTTTCCTCGTGATGGAGTCTGATTTCAACCCTAGGCTAAATAGCCGGGACAATCCAGATTTTAGGCACAGGGGGTTAATACCCTTTTGAAATGACTCAGCACAACCTATACTAACGCGCGAGTTGAGCGTCCGTTTTTCGAAAGCCAGGCGCTCACAAAATAGGCACTTAGAGCAGGATGTAACCCACAGATGGCAGCAAAAAAACCGACCAATCAACAGAACGAAAACCGCGATCGCCAGATGGAAGGCCTCAAGCTTCCGCCGCATTCGCTGGAAGCTGAGCAATCCGTTCTGGGTGGGCTGATGCTGGACAACGAACGTTGGGATAATGTAGCGGAACGCGTGGTCAGCAATGACTTCTTCAGCCGTCCGCATCGCCTGATTTTCACCGAAATGCAGCGCCTGCTGGAAATGAGCAAGCCTATCGATCTCATTACGCTTTCAGAATCACTGGAGCAGAAAGGCGATTTAGACTCGGTCGGCGGATTTGCCTATCTGGCCGAATTATCGAAAAACACGCCAAGTGCGGCGAACATCGGCGCTTACGCAGATATCGTGCGTGAACGTGCCGTTGTGCGTGAGATGATCTCCGTCGCCAATGAAATTGCTGATGCCGGTTATGATCCACAGGGCCGCAGCAGTGAAGACCTGCTGGATCTGGCCGAATCCCGCGTATTTCAGATTGCTGAAAGCCGGGCCAGTAAAGATGAAGGCCCAAAAAGCATCGACCGCATTTTAGAAAGTACGGTTTCCAGAATTGAAGAGTTGTTCCAGCGGCCACATGACGGCGTGACAGGCGTGGATACCGGCTATGCCGATCTCAACAAGAAAACCGCGGGCCTGCAAAAATCTGACCTCATCATTGTGGCGGCACGTCCATCCATGGGTAAAACCACTTTTGCGATGAACTTGTGTGAAAACGCCGCCATGATGCAGGAAAAACCGGTGCTGATTTTCAGCCTGGAAATGCCCGGCGACCAAATCATGATGCGTATGCTGGCGTCGATGTCGCGTGTGGATCAGACCAAAATCCGTACCGGCCAGCTCGATGACGAAGACTGGGCGCGTATCTCCAGCACCATGGGTATCCTGCTGGAAAAACGGAACATGTATATCGACGACTCCTCCGGTCTGACGCCAACCGAAGTCCGTTCGCGTGCGCGACGCATCTTCCGTGAACACGGCGGCCTGAGCCTGATCATGATTGACTACCTTCAACTGATGCGTGTTCCGTCCTTGTCCGACAACCGTACGCTGGAAATCGCCGAGATCTCCCGCTCGCTGAAAGCCCTGGCCAAAGAGTTACAGGTGCCGGTGGTGGCGCTGTCGCAGCTTAACCGAAGCCTGGAGCAGCGTGCCGATAAGCGCCCGGTGAACTCCGACTTGCGTGAATCTGGCTCGATCGAGCAGGATGCCGACTTGATCATGTTCATCTATCGTGACGAGGTTTATCACGATAACAGTGAAGAAAAAGGCATTGCGCAGATCATCCTTGGTAAGCAGCGTAACGGTCCAATCGGTACCGTGCGCTTGACGTTTAATGGCCAATTTTCCCGCTTTGATAACTATGGCGGTCCGCAATACGACGAAGACTGATAGTGCGGGGCTAGCTTACTGGCCACTTTGAACCCATCTGGCGCGGAAAAATCCTCACGTACTTTGTGTAGGCTCCGGTTTTTCCACACCCTCTGTGTCCAAATTGCCTGCGACGCTGACGCCCCTTTAGTCTGCTAAAACAAAACCCCAATAAAACATTCATTTAAGGAATAAAAATGAAAGCGGCTACGGCTGTCATTGATTGCCGCGCTCTGCGACATAATCTGCAACGGGTGCGGCATTTTGCGCCGCAAAGTCGTGTGATGGCGGTGCTAAAAGCCAATGCCTACGGACACGGCTTGCTCGATGCGGCCCACGCGTTGCAGGATGCAGATTGTTATGGTGTTGCCCGTCTGAGCGAAGCGCTGGCGCTGCGTGCTGGTGGTGTGGTGAAGCCGATTGTGTTGCTCGAAGGTTTTTTCAGCGCTGAAGATTTACCGCAGGTGGTGGCGCATGGGCTGGATACCGCGCTGCACAGCGTCGAACAGTTGGAAGCCCTTGAACAGGCAACCCTGCCTAAACCGTTGAGCGTCTGGATGAAACTGGACACCGGCATGCATCGTTTAGGCGTGCATCCGGCTGAAGCGGAGGCGTTTTATCAGCGTCTGTGCGCCTGCCCTAACGTGCAGCAGCCGGTGAATATCATGAGCCATTTCGCCCGTGCCGATGAGCCCGAGTCTGACACCACGCCAAACCAGCTGCGCGTTTTCCAGCAATTTGCGCAGGGCAAACCGGGGCTGAAGTCTATTGCGGCGTCGGGGGGCATCTTGTTATGGCCCGAGTCGCATCTAGACCTGGTACGCCCCGGCATTATTTTGTATGGTGTTTCGCCGCTCGATTATGCCGATGCCGCGCATTTGGGGTTGAAACCGGCCATGACCCTGACCTCCAGCCTGATTGCGGTGCGTGACCATGTCGTCGGAGAGCCCGTCGGCTACGGCGGTACCTGGCGAAGTGAGCGTGCAACCCGTCTGGGCGTGATTGCGATGGGCTATGGCGACGGTTATCCGCGCAGTGCCCCGAGTGGTACGCCGGTGCTGGTCAATGGCCGCATCGTGCCGATTGTTGGGCGCGTGTCGATGGACATGATTTCAGTCGATTTAGGCCCCGATGCCCGTGATGCCGTGGGAGATGAAGTGATCTTCTGGGGTGAAGAATTACCGGTCGAACAGGTTTCTGCCGCGACCGGCATCAGCCAGTATGAGTTGATCACCCAGCTGAGTTCACGCGTTGTCCGCGTGTATTTAGGCGCGTAATTTCTACTTCTTCACGGCCAGCCACTGGCTGACCAGATTCTGATAATCGCCGGTGGCTTTGCTCAGGTGTAGCCACTGGTCGACATACATTTTCCAGCTCACGTCATCACGCGGCAGCATGTAGGCTTTCTCGCCATATTGCAGCGGCTTCTTCGGGTTTACCGCACAGAGTTTTGGGTAATGTTTCTGCTGAAACAGTGCTTCGGACGCGTCGGTTATCATCACGTCGGCTTTGTTATCTACCAGTTGCTGGAAAATCGTCACGTTGTCATGCAGCGCCAGTTGGGCATCAGGCAGATGGCTGTGAACGAAGGCTTCATTGGTGCCGCCAGCCGGTTCAATCAGACGCACCTTCTTCGAGTTGAGCTGCTCAACGGTCTGGTATTTACGTACATCTTCGCAGCGCACCAGCGGAATTTTGCCATCCTGATCCAGCGTGTTAGCGAACCAGGCTTTCTGCTGGCGTGCCAGGGTTACGGATATCCCACCCATGGCGATATCGCATTTATTCGACGTCATATCCGCCATCATGCTTTTCCAGGTGGTCGGCACCCAGTTGACCTTCGCACCAAGGCTGGCCGCCAGAGATTGTGCCATAGCAATGTCGATACCTTCGTACTGCCCCTCTTTGTTCAAAAAAGTGTAGGGCTTGTAGTCGCCGGTGGTGCAGACGTTAATCGACCCTTTTTGTAGCACGCGATCCAGATGCGAGGGTGTGCCTTCTGCGTGAGCGGTCAGCGTACCGGTAGCCAGTAACGTCAGGATCATTAGCGTTTTCTTCATGAGGATTTTCCTTGATAGCGGTCAGTAGGGCAGGCGTCATGCACCTTTATTTATAATTTTCTCAGTATATTGAAAAATCTGCATAAGTCGGCGTGATATTTGTGGAGATTAAGCCTTCGCAAAATCACAACATTGTTGTCATCTTTTTTAACGAACTTTGATAGTCTGTGAAATCGTGTTGATTACCCACCGAACAATACCTGCGCCAGTTCTTGAGCGGTATTCAGAAATTAAACCAGGAGATTTATACCGTGTTCCAACATGTCGATGCCTATGCCGGTGACCCGATCCTGTCGCTGATGGACAGTTTCAAAAACGACCCAAGAGAGAAGAAGGTTAATCTGAGCATCGGTCTGTATTACGACGAGCACGGTATTATCCCGCAGCTGGCTTGCGTCGAAGCGGCTGAGAATCAGCTCAACGCGCAACCGCAAACCGCGTCGGTTTATCTGCCGATGGACGGTCTGCCGGCTTATCGCAGCGCAATTCAGACGCTGTTATTCGGCGCTGAACATCCGGCCTTGCAGCAGGGCTGTATTGCTACCATTCAAACCGTCGGCGGTTCCGGCGCGCTGAAAGTGGGTGCTGATTTCCTGAAAACCTACTTCCCGAATTCCGAAGTGTGGGTGAGCGATCCAACCTGGGAAAACCACGTGGCTATTTTTGGCGGCGCCGGTTTCAGGGTTCATACTTACCCGTATTTTGACCCGCAAAGCCTGGGCGTTAATTTTGCCGGGATGCTCGACACCCTGAAAACTCTGCCAGCGCAAAGTATCGTTCTGCTGCACCCGTGCTGCCACAACCCGACGGGTTCTGACCTGACGCCAGCCCAGTGGGACCAGGTGATTGACGTCGCTAAACAGCGCGGCTTAATTCCGTTCCTCGACATTGCCTATCAGGGCTTTGGCGCGGGTATTGATGACGATGCCTACGCGATTCGTGCCATGGCTGCAGCGGGCGTGACCTGTTTCGTCAGCAACTCTTTCTCGAAGATCTTCTCGCTCTACGGTGAGCGCGTTGGCGGTCTGTCCGTCGTTTGCGAAAACAGCGAATCGGCGGGTCGCGTGCTCGGTCAGTTGAAAGCCACCGTGCGCCGTAACTACTCCAGCCCACCGAATTTCGGTGCGCAGGTGGTGGCGAAAGTGCTGGGCGATGCGCGGCTGAAAGCCCAATGGCTGGATGAAGTGGAAGGCATGCGTGTACGTATTTTGGAAATGCGTCAGACGCTGGTGAACAGCCTGAAAGTGGCGCTGCCGGGCCGCAACTTTGACTACCTGCTGCAACAGCGTGGGATGTTCAGCTACACCGGTTTCAGCGTGGCGCAGGTTGACCGCCTGCGTGAAGAGTTTGGCGTGTACCTGATCGCCAGCGGCCGCGTCTGTATGGCAGGCCTGAATCACCACAATGTTAAACAGGTTGCTGAGGCGTTTGCCTCCGTCCAATAATCGCCCGTCATACTTCGCGCCGCAGATGCGTTGGTTGCGCTCATTCACCCCCGGTCACATGGTACGGCCATGCTCACGGGGATTCGTGAGCTTACCGCCTGCCTGCAACGTGAATTATTTAGGGAAATATTTATATGTGAAGGGCCGACTGTCATGTCGGCCCTTTTTTTTGGCTGCTATCCTTAACAGGCAACAGAACTGGCGGGAGGAATTATGTGGCACCAGCAGATTTTCAGGCTCGGCGCAAAGTCGCGCGGTTTTCATTTAGTTACTGACGAAGTGGTGAGCCAGATCCAGCGGCTGCACGAGGTTCAGACCGGTTTGCTGCATCTGTTTATCCAACACACTTCAGCCTCGCTGACGCTCAATGAGAACTGCGACTCCACGGTGCGATACGACATGGAGCAACATTTCATGCGCAGCGTGCCGGAAAATGCGCCCTATGAGCATGATTACGAAGGCCGGGATGACATGCCGGGTCACATTAAAGCTTCGCTTTTAGGGGCATCATTAATGCTGCCTGTTTCAAAGGGCAAACTGGTGTTAGGCACCTGGCAAGGTATCTGGCTGGGCGAACACCGGATCGACGGCGGAGAGCGCCGGATCGTCGCAACCTTGCAAGGGGACGTTGAAATATGACCAGTACGGAACTGCTTGAATACTGCCTGGCCAAGCCCGGCGCGGATCAAACGCTGAATACGCAGCGCGGCGCCAACCAAATCAAAGTGGCGGATGTGATGTTCGCCATGTTGTGCGAATGCAATGGGCGTGAAGCCATCTCGCTTAAAACCAGCGCGGAGCTGGCTGACGAGTTGCGCGCCAAACACAGCTGCATTATTCCCGGCGATCATCTGAACAAGGCGCACTGGAATACCATTTATCTCGACGGTGAATTGCCAGACTCGCAGTTCTATTACCTGATCGACAGTTCTTATCAGCTGGTGGTGTCATCCTTGCCGGAAGCGGCGCGCCACGGGCTCGGCGTTTAACGACTCACCACACCCCCGTCGCCAGTGTTGCAGGCGAATAGTGTACATGACGACCGCGCCAAGGCAGTGCTGCGCGAAAACGCCATGCGCGGGTGAGTTCCACGCACCAGTAGCGCTCTGCGCCTGCTGGCCCCGGCAGTGCGTCAGGCTGCCAGAGGATCACCGTGGTGCCCTGCAGATGCAAAATATCGCCCCTGTCGAAATCGGGAAACAGCAGGGCGGCACGCGGCTGTGCCAGTAAATTCCCCAGCGTGTTCATGTAGTTATTGCCGGTGAAATCCGGAATCCATAACCGGTTGCCATCAAGGCGCACAAACCCGGGCTGTCCGCCACGGTGCGAAACATCCGCGCCGCCCTGAGGTGTGTCGCTATGCGCGTGGGTGGCAACAAAAAAGGTATCGGCGTTGGCGATAAGTTTGCGCGCATCACCCTCTAATGACGTCAGATCTTCCCTGACCGGCTGCGGATTTTGTTGTACGCAATCCACCAGGTCGCGGGTTTGAATATACTTCGGGCAGTTACCAAAGCTTTGATCGACCTCGATCTCAATGCGGTTTTTATCCATACGCCCGATCCTGCCGTTGGCGCGGTTACGCCGCCGGTTGGAAAAGTCGATCCCCAGCAAGCCAATCTCTTTACCTGATGTCATGGACGCCAGCGCCGGATCGTCCTGTCTGCGCGGCGCGTTAATGCGTAAATGCATGGCATCGGGCGAGCTGATAAACCCGCGCGGACCGGTCAGCAGCGTCGCCACTGGCCAGCCATTTTCATCAATAGTTGAAGCCAGCACATAAGGTAATCCGGCAAAAAACTCGCGGTGCTGTTCCGGCATCGCGGAGCGGATTGGGGCGCTGGCAATCTCAAATCCTGCCAGTGCTTGTGCACGACGTTCGTCAGCATGAAAAACATCGGGTTGGAAAACCGTATCGCTCATGGCGGCCTCCGAGGGGGCAAAACGCTATTGCGTTGCAGCGGGCAACGGCAGCTCAGGCTGGGGTTGATAACCGGGTAGAGTGGCGATCCGCGCCAGCCACTCACGGATGGCCGGATAAGGCTCAAGTGAGATCCCGCCTTCCGGCGCGGTGCGCACATAGCTGCTACAGGCCAGATCGGCGATGGTCACCCGGCCGGTGGCCAGAAAATCATGCTGGCTCAGGTGCTGCTCGAGGTGCGGCAAAAAGCGGCGGGCAATGGCGACTGCTGTTTCATAATTTTCCGGCGCTTTAAACTGTGCGACCATCCGCGCCGACGCTACGCCGTAGCGGATCTCCCCGGCGGCTTTCGACAGCCACTGCTGTACCTGCGCGGCCTGCATGGCATCGTCAGGCAACCAGTGGCTGCCTGGCGCGTAACGCTTCGCCAGATAGACCAGAATAGCGTTGCTGTCGGTTAGTACCAGGTCGCCATCGACCAGTACCGGAATTTGTGCCATCGGGCTGAGCTGCTGGAATGCGGCGGTCTGACGCACGCTGGCGGGTGCCTCTTTAGCTTCAAACGACAGGTTTAACATATTGAGTAGCAGAACGACGCGGTGGCAGTGCCCGGAAAGCGGGGTGCCATAGAGTTGAATCGGGGGCATGGTTTTTCTCCTGAGTGGGCTATAGCGACAGATTACTCTTGCATCAAACGAAGCGAATCCGTAAAGATTGAAATTGACTGTTTCATCTTGTGGAAGAATCTATGGATCGTCTGGATGAGTTAGAGATTTTCGTCGCCGTTCTGCACTACGGCAGCCTGGCGGAGGCGGCGCGGCGTACCCGGCGTTCGGCCCCTGCCATCACGCGTGCGATTGCCTCGCTCGAACAGCGCTTTGGCGCACGTCTGGTTGAACGCACCACGCGACGGCTGGCGGCAACGGAGGCCGGTGCGCGGCTGGCAGAGCGTGCGCAGGTGTTGCTCGGCCATTATCTGGAAGCACTGCTTGACACCACGGAAACCCAGCTCAGTGGTCTGTTGCGCGTCACGGCACCGGTGCAGTTTGGCCGCAAACACGTCGCGCCGCTGGTGATGGAGTTCCTGCGGCTGCATCCGGACATGCAAATTGAGATGGTGCTCAATGACCGCAATCTGGAGCTGATCGACGAAGGTCTGGATCTTGCGGTGCGCATCGGGCATCTGGAAGATTCCGGCAAAGTGGCGCGTAAAGTCGGCGAAGTGACCCGTATGCTGGTCGCCAGCCCGGCTTACCTGCAACAACATAGCTGCCCGCAACAACCGGCAGAACTGGCGCAGCATCAGACCATCGTCGGCACCTTGAAATCCCCGCGTAACGAGTGGCGTTTTGGCCCAAATGAGGACGGCCTGCGGGTGAAACTCTCAGCGCGTTTGTTGTTCAACGAAGTGGAATCGCAGTTGCTGGCGGTGCGTAACGGTCATGGCATTGCACGCCTGCTGAGTTATCAGGTGGCCGACGATCTGGTGGCCGGAACTCTGGTCAGGCTGTTGCCGGACGCCGAGCCGCTACCGATGCCGGTCCAGTTGGTGGTGCAAAATATTCAACGTATCCCGAAAAAAGTCAGAACCTTCTGGGACTTTGCAGCCGAAAGATTGGGGCAGCTGTCGCAGATTCATCCTGTATAACCCGCCATTATCAGAAAAGAGCCGGGTTGATGCGCAATCCGTCTGACTGAGGAGAAAGGAATGAACCGTTCTGTGCTCAACCGTGCCACGTTATTGATTCTGTCGTTATCTGCCCCTCTTCCGCTGTTGGCCGTCACGGCGCAAAGCCTGCCGGTGCAACCGGACCCGGCGCAGATTGCCAACCAGTTTCTGACTGCCGTTAACCCGGATAAAACCATCACTTTCAGGCTGTATGCCCCGGCGGCGAAGCAGGTGGATGTAGTGACGGGAGCCACGTTGGAAAGCTATGTTCCTCATGCGATGACCAAAGATGATAAGGGCGTCTGGCGTTTTACTTCTTCTGCTATGCAGCCCGATCTGTATGAATATTTCTTTAACGTTGATGGCTTCCGTTCGATTGATACCGGCAGCGCCATGGCGAAACCTCAGCGGCAGGTGAACACCAGCCAGATTCTGGTGCCGGGCAGCGTGCTGGATGTCAAAGCGGTGCCGCATGGCGAAGTGCGGGCTATTACGTACCACAGCCATGCGCTGAATGCCGAACGGCAGCTCTATGTCTGGACACCGCCGGGCTACAGCGATGCGTCCCAACCGCTGCCGGTGCTCTATTTCTACCATGGCTTTGGCGATACCGGCCGTTCGGCGCTCGATCAGGGGCGCATACCCCAAATCATGGACAACTTGTTGGCGGAGCAAAAGATCACCCCGATGCTGGTGGTGATCCCTGATACCGAAACCGACGCGAAAGGCGTGGTACCGGAAGATTTTGTGCCGAAAAATCGCCGCAAAGAGTTCTACCCGGCCAATGCGGCAGCGGCCGACCGCGAGCTGACGGAGGACATTATTCCGCTGGTGTCGAAAACGTTTCGCGTGCGTGACGATGCTGACAGCCGCGCACTGGCCGGTCTGTCACAGGGCGGTTATCAGACGCTGGTCTCCGGCATGACCCATCTGGATAAATTCGGCTGGCTCGGTGCATTCAGCGGCGTCAGCACCACCAGCGTACCGAATGAAGAAGTGGCAAAACGCCTGGAAGAACCGGCCAAAATCAATGCTCAACTGAAGAACTTCACGATTGAGGTAGGGGGAAACGATCAGGTTACCGGCAAAGACGTGGCGGGGTTGAAAACTTTGCTGGAGCAGAAAAAAGTCAAATTCGACTATCAGGTTTATCCGGGGTTGGGCCATGAAATGGACGTCTGGCGTCCGGCTTATATTCAGTTTGTGCAGAAATTATTTAAGTAAGCACTAAACAAAAACGCCACCCGAAGGTTAATGCTGGTCACTTAAGGTGACCAGCATTGTTTTTTAAAGGATATTTCG
>CAMLBO010000033.1 GCA_946478305.1 uncultured Enterobacterales bacterium | reverse complement strand
ACACTGGCCCAAAGGAGGTTTAAACGAACCTCCTTTGGAATCCTGCGTTTTTTAACAGCGCGCTATCGCTGAATCGGGATGGCCGTGTTCCAGTTGCCGCTGTTATAGCCGCAAACTCCGCCGCTGCGCGGTTCTCTCAGTTCGGGCTTCAACCCGCGTAAAAAGACTCGCGGTTTTGCGCCTCTCCCTCGACGTCGTTTTGAACGCGGCCGAAGCTTTTTCAAATTCAAATTCAAATTCAAATTCAAATTCAGAGCTGGTTTGCCTTTGTCTTTTAAAAAAAGTCTGGGCCGCATTCAAAAATGGCGCTGAGCAAGAGGTTCGAGACCTATGGCTCGAACCCGCAGCGAGGGTACCGCAACGCGGCGACATTTTGCGGTTATAACCAAGGTACCTGAAACACGGCCATTGTGACCTGCGCAGCTGCTGTTTTTAAAAGAGCCGGAGATTCTTAAGAGGCGCGGCGATAGGCGCCTCTTAAGGCCGGTTTGGGTGGCAACCCAAGGTTTTCCAGTGTGGGCGGTGAGCCCACGACCTTGAACTTGAATTTGATTTAAAGATTTAAAAGCGGGTTTGGGCGGCAGCCCAAGGTCTTCGCGGTGTGGGCAGCCCGCCCACGGGGGATAGGGGTTAGCCCCCCAGTACGTCCTCAAGCGCCTCTTTCAGATCCTGATGACTGTAAACAAACCCGGCGTCTTCCAGCTTTCTGGGCACAGCACGCTGGCCACCCAGTACCAGAACGGCAGATTCACCCATCAACAGCCTTACCACGCCAGCGGGGACGCGCATAAAGGCCGGGCGGTGCAGAACTTCGCCGAGCAGGGCGCTGAACTGTTCATTGCGCGCCGGGTAGGGGGAAACCATGTTGAAGGGGCCGTTCAGAGTTTCATACATCAGCAGAAAAATGATGCCGTTGACCATGTCATCAATGTGGATCCACGGCATATATTGCTGGCCGTTACCGAAAGGACCGCCGAGACCTGCGCGGAATGGCAATACCATTTTTGCCAGCGCGCCACCTTTCTTCGCCAACACGACACCGGTGCGCAGCAGGCAGATGCGGGTACGGTCACTTTCGGCAGCGAGCGCCAAGGCTTCCCAGCGTGCACACAGTTGCCAGGTAAATTGCTTATTGGGTGGCTCGTCTTCGGGCACTAACGCCTGTCCCTGATCGCCGTAGTAACCGACGGCAGAGCCGGAGATAAATACGGCAGGAGGATTCTGGCTGGCGTTAATCAGCGTTGCCAGCCGTTCGGTGATTTTCCAGCGGCTGTCGCACAATTTCTGTTTCTGATCTTTGGTCCAGCGTTTATAAGCAATGGGCTCACCCGCCAGATTGATCACCGCGTCAAATCCATCAAGCGAGGTTTTATCATCGAGCGTATTCCACAGCAGGACTTCAGGGCCAAGCAGTTTTGATGCCCTCTCAGGCGCGCGCGTCAGGGCGGTAATACGGTGTGACTGGCCAAGAAGGCGTTCGGTGAGTCTGCGTCCGATAAGACCGGTGGCCCCGGTTATCAAGATTTTCATAGGCTGGCTCCTTAACTGTTTGAATGCGTACGCGAACGCTTCTTTTCAGCATAGGTTACTCCTGCGGGTAAACACGCGATATAGAGCACATCCCGCAGTAATTATTTTGAATAAACATCGTTATTAAAAAAACCTCTGGCGAATGCCAGAGGTCAGGCTACTTACCTTTGTTCGGCAACTGCGTAAGCTTTCTCGGTAGCAGGACGGTTCTTTATGCGTTCGAACCAGTTACGTACGGCCGGGAAGTTGGCAAGATCGATACGCTGGCGCTCATGAGAGACGGCCCACGGATAGGTGGCAATATCGGCAATGCTGTAGTTCTCTCCGGCGATGTAGGCGTTTTTCTCCAGTTGAGTATTCAGTACGCCATACAGACGTTTGGTCTCCTGCTGATAACGCTCAATAGCATAAGGAACCGGTTGGGGAGCATAATGCGTAAAATGATGATTCTGGCCGAGCATCGGACCGAACCCTGCCATTTGCCAGAACAGCCATTCCAATGTCAGAGTGCGTTCGCGTAGCTCCTGACTCAGAAATTTGCCCGTTTTCTCCGCCAGATATTGCAAAATGGCACCCGACTCAAAGACGCTGATTGGTGCGCCGCCGTCGACCGGTTGATGGTCAACAATAGCCGGGATCTTGTTGTTAGGGGAGATGGCTAAAAACTCGGGTTTGAATTGATCACCGGCACTGATATCAATGCGGTGTATCCGGTAAGGCAGCCCGGCTTCTTCGAGGAAAAGGGTAATTTTGTGACCGTTAGGTGTTGGTGCGTAATAAAGATCAATCATGTTGCCTCCTGCGTTATTTAATTCTCTGCTCGTCGGTATATTGACTACCGTTCGGCAGGGCTGGATGCGGCTAATTTATTAAAAAATGGGCGGTTTTCGGGGAGGTGAATGTGAATCCCCTTGTTCAGAACGGCCTTAGGGTAACATAGCAGCCGACGGGCTCCGCCACAGTGAGACTAGTCTGATGGTTTCCCCCGGAGGGTGACATAGCTTTAACATTGAGATAACGCACCAGTTGCTATTGATGCCTCCCCACAGAGACAGATAGAATCAACAAAGGTACGCTTTCTTTGCGATAGAAAGTCTTGAAAAAGTGATAAATTTTCTCCCGGTAGAATAACAAACAAGCGCGCAAAAGCCTGCGCCCAAAAGAGAAGGTTTCATAGGATGGCGGAACAAGAGCAGAACACGGACACTGACGAATGGGTTGATATCGTCAATGAAGAAAACGAAGTTATCGCCCAGGCCAGCCGTCAGCAGATGCGAGCTCAATGCCTGCGCCATCGGGCCAGCTATATTGTGGTGCACGACGGTATGGGCAATATCCTGGTACAACGACGTACCGAGACCAAGGATTTCTTCCCTGGCTGGCTGGATGCTACAGCAGGCGGCGTAGTGCAAAGTGGTGAAGTGGTGCTGGACTCCGCACGCCGCGAAGCGGAAGAGGAACTCGGTATTGCCGGTGTACCTTTTGCTGAGCATGGCATGTTCTATTTCGAAGAGCCGAACAAGTGCCGCGTGTGGGGCGCATTATTCAGCTGCGTGTCACATGGTCCTTTTGCCTTGCAGGAAGAGGAGATCGACGAAGTTCGCTGGATGACGCCGGAAGAGATCACCGCCCGTTGTGACGAATTTACGCCGGATTCCTTGAAAGCGCTGTCGCTGTGGATGACCCGTAACAATGAGAAAGAGCACGGTAAACCGCTGGTACGTGATGAACCTATCTTACCTGGCGATCCCTTGCCGGTTGAGAGCTCGTCGTTTTCGCTGGGTGTAAGTGAAGAAGATAAAAACGCTGACAAGGCGTGATGGGAATGATGATCGGGCGACTCAGGTCGCCCAATATTTTGCTCTGACCCCCACTTAACCCAGGGCAGCCACTTAGCAGCTGTCGCGTCTGCATAATGATGACGCAATCGTCACCTCTTCCCACTCTTCATCATGAATTCTTGCCAGCAACGCCTGCGCTGCCCGGACGCCGATCTCTTTGTGGGGAATAGCAATGGTGGTGAGCGGCGGCTGACAAACGCGGCTGACGTCGCTGTTACCAAAACCTACCACCGCCAAATCGTCCGGCACTTTAATGCGACGGCGTTGGCATTCGTATAACACCCCGCAGGCCAGTTCGTCAGATACGCATACCAGCGCATCCATTTCTGGCCAGGCCAGCAGAAACTCGGGTAACTGGCGTGCGCCGGTAGAGAAGCTGGCTGGTTCAGCTGAGTTGATGACCCTGTGTACCGACATATGTGCCCGCAGCATGGCTTTGTGCCAGCCCTGCAGATGCTGCTGGAAAATCCACTGCTCCTGATTAGCGCATAGCAACCCGATATTCTGATAGCCTTTGTCGATCACCGTTTTGGTCAACTGGTACATTGCTTCGACATTATCAATACCGATGTTCATATCGATGGGGGAATCGGTCAGTGCGCCGATTTCCAGCACCGGGATTGAGGTGTTATCCAGCCAGCCGCGTACATTCGGGGAGTGTTCGACACTCAGCAAAATCGCTGCTGCCAGATTATAGGAGAGCAGGGTTTCCAGTAGCTTCTCTTCGCGATCCATCCGATGCTGCGATTCGGCCAGCATAATTTGATAGCCCGCAGGCTGTAAGATTTTCTGCAATCCGGCGAACATCTCAGCACAGCCAGATTCCGACAGGCTGGGCACAATCATTGCGATGGTGTAAGACGAGGCTGACGCCAGTGAACTGGCGGCCTGATTAGGCAAATACCCTAACTGACTGACGGCCTCTTCAATTTTTTCCCGTAGCTTATCAGAAACCTGTTCTGGCGTTCGCAATGCCCGGGACACGGTCATACTGCCGACTCCCGCGAGTTGCGCGACATCGGCCAGCGTGACTCTTCCGGTACTGCGTCGTTTTTTGTTAATCGACATTCCCAATCCTGAATCTTGCGCATCGTGCGCATAATAATAGCGAAAACAGTGGGCCGCGATCCCTGGGATCCCGCGCGGGTTCCGTGGGTAAAACGCGGAAGATGTGGTGAATTATCGGCAATTCGCAGACAAAGTATATCCTTATTTCCGACAAACAGCGGCGGCCAATACCGCAAGGTGATTATTTTTGATAGCGCTATCACAGATTCAGACGATGCCTTTTTGGTAGCGCTATCTTTGTGAGATGTATCACAGATGTTAACGCTACCGGTGAGTAGAGTCTGGATCGTTAACAGGATCGGGGGGCGTTTTTAACTCTAGCCGGAGAGATAAACATACGGGCCTGATGACTTATCTAAACAACATCTCAAAACAAGAAGTGTCGGGAGTAGCAATGCTTAACGATTGGCTGACAGCAGATACGATTCATATCAGGCATGACATCACCACCTGGCGCGATGCCGTACTGGCCAGTGCGACACCGCTGTTGGAAAAAGGCATTATCACGGCGGACTATGTGCAGGCGATTTTTGCTCAGCATGAAAAGCTCGGCCCTTATTATGTGCTGGCACCTGGGATCGCGATGCCTCACGCACGGCCGGAAGAGGGGGCGAAAGCGTTGGGATTATCTCTGCTGACACTGCCTCATGGCGTGAAATTTAACTCAGAACATAACGATCCGGTCTTTACCGTGGTCATGTTGGCCGCTCCGGATAAACACAGTCACATTGAATTAATTTCTGAGCTGGCTGAGTTATTTTCAAGCGATGATGAAATGCAAAAAATACATCAGGCCAAAGACATTAAAAGCATTCAGGATATTATTGCAAAGTTTTAATTCTCATACTTAAACAATGGAATAACGTCAGTTACTCATGGAAGTCGTTAACCGGTATTTACATCAGATCACATTCTGATGCGCTACCCTACAAACTTTAAAACACAGGTAAATAACATGAAAATTATGGCGATTTGTGGATCAGGTTTAGGCAGCAGCTTTATGGTGGAAATGAACATTAAGAAAGTGCTGAAGAAATTGAATATTCAGGCGAACGTTGAACACTCTGATTTGTCATCAGCTATTCCCAGTGAAGCCGATCTGTTCGTGATGGCGAAAGACATCGCCGCCAGTGCCAACATTCCGGAAAATCAGTTAGTCGTCATTACTAACATTGTGGATATCAATGAGCTGGAAGCTAAATTAGTCGCTTATTTTGAAAAGCATCCAGTGTCCTGACGGTCACTAAACCCTACCTATAAAACTAATAAAGTATGAGGTGGATATGTTTATCCAGGAAACGCTCAAGTTTGTGGTTGATATATTAAAAGTGCCCGCCGTGCTGGTGGGGATCATTGCATTAGTCGGTCTGGTCGCGCAAAAGAAAAACTTTTCTGATGTAGTCAAAGGCACGGTTAAAACAATACTGGGTTTTCTCGTTTTAGCGGGCGGCGCGACAGTATTAGTCGGCTCGTTAAATCCGTTGGGGGGAATGTTCGAACACGCCTTTAATATTCAGGGGATTATTCCGAATAACGAAGCGATTGTATCTATCGCGATGGAGAAATTCGGTGCACCGACGGCGTTAATCATGGCCTTCGGTATGGTGGCAAACCTTATCGTGGCCCGTTTCACCCGCCTCAAGTACGTTTTCTTAACCGGACACCACACGTTCTACATGGCCTGCATGATCAGCGTCATCCTGACCGTCGCCGGTTTTGAGGGCGTGGCACTGGTCTTCACTGGTTCCCTGACTCTTGGCCTTATCATGGCGTTCTTCCCGGCTCTGGCGCAACGTTATATGCGTAAAATCACCGGCAATGACGATATCGCCTTCGGCCATTTTGGCACCATCGGTTATGTGTTGTCCGGCTGGATCGGCAGCAAAGTCGGTAAAGGGTCACGGTCTACTGAAGAGATGAACCTGCCTAAAAACCTCAGCTTCCTGCGCGACAGCTCCATCTCTATCTCGCTGACTATGATCATCATCTACCTGATTATGGCAGTCTTCGCCGGGCAGATTTTCGTCGAAGCCACCTACAGCGCAGGCCAGAACTATCTGGTGTACTCCATCATTATGGCGATCACCTTTGCGGCCGGTGTTTTCATCATTCTGCAAGGCGTGCGTTTGATTCTGGCCGAAATCGTGCCGGCGTTCGTCGGCTTCTCAGAACGGCTGGTGCCGAATGCGCGTCCGGCGCTCGACTGCCCGGTAGTGTATCCGTATGCGCCAAACGCGGTGCTGATTGGCTTCCTGTTCAGCTTCCTCGGCGGTCTGGTCGGTCTGTTCCTGTTGGGTCAGATGCATATGGTGCTGATCCTTCCGGGCGTGGTGCCGCACTTCTTTACCGGTGCAACGGCAGGCGTGTTTGGTAACGCAACCGGTGGACGTCGCGGTGCGATGTTCGGTGCCTTTGCCAACGGCGTGCTGATCACCTTCCTGCCTGTGCTATTACTGCCGGTGTTGGGTGCGCTCGGTTTTGCCAACGCCACCTTCTCTGATGCGGACTTCGGCGTCATTGGCATCCTGCTGGGCAATCTGGCTCGGTTCATGTCGAAGGAAGGCATTATGGCGCTGATTGTGGCCATCTTCGCCGCATTGGTTGCCTACAACTATCTGGCGAAAAAGCCAGCCGCTGAAAAAGCGGTTATCGAAAAGTAAGTTCTCCGTTCGTCACGATTCACCATCCGGGAAAACACTACGCAAGGCCTGTTACTTAATAACAGGCCGGGCCAGGTGCTAACTAAAATAAGGACCAATACACATGAAAGATGTCCAAGAGGTTCGTGAGTTTGCGCGTCAAATCCGTATTGAGACACTGAAAATGCTCACAGGATTAGGCTTTGGTCACTACGGCGGCAGCATGTCAGTAGTGGAAACGCTGGCGGTGTTGTACGGCGACGTGATGCGAATTGATCCGAAAAAGCCTGACTGGCAGGAGCGCGATTATTTCGTGCTGTCGAAAGGCCACGCCGGCCCGGCGCTCTACGCCACGCTGGGTCTGAAAGGGTACTTCCCGCATTCCGATTTGACTACGCTGAACCAGAACGGGACCAAGCTGCCGAGCCATCCGGATCGCCTGCGCACCGTCGGTGTGGACGCTACCACGGGCTCTCTTGGACAGGGTGTTTCCATTGCTTCCGGCATGGCGCTGTCTCACAAACTGGCAGGCCGCGCCAACCGCGTGTTCTGTATTTTGGGTGACGGTGAGCTCAACGAAGGACAGTGCTGGGAGGCTTTCCAGTTTATTTCTCACCATAATCTGAACAATCTGACGCTGTTTATCGACTACAACAAACAGCAACTTGACGGTCTGCTTGACGAGGTGATTAAGCCATTCGATCTGGCGGCTAAATTCAGCGCATTTGGTTTTGATGTCCTGACCATCAAGGGTGATGACGTGGTGGCACTGCAACGGGCGCTGACGCCCGCCCGCCAGGGCGAACAGCGCCCGCTGGTGGTGGTGCTCGATAGCGTGAAAGGACAGGGCGTCAAATACCTTGAGCAACTGGCGAATTCACATCACCTGCGCCTGACGCCGGACGTAAAACTGGAAATTGAAAACGCCATTGCAGAACTGGAGGCCGCCCATGTTTGAAGTCACGCTGGAACTGAAACCTGATACCACGGAAATGCGTAAAGTCTATGCCAACACCGTGCGTGAGAAGATTGTTGATAACACGCCGATCATTGCGCTTGAAGCAGACTTGATGAGTTCGATGGCGATGGATGCGGTGCATAAAGATCACCCGCAGCACGTGATTAACTGCGGCATCATGGAAGCCAACGTTATCGGCGTCGCAGCCGGGTTGTCGCTCACCGGACGTGTCCCTTTTGTTCACACCTTTACCGCGTTTGCCAGCCGCCGCTGCTTTGATCAGTTGTTTATGTCGCTGGATTATCAGAAAAACAACGTCAAAGTCATCGCTTCCGACGCCGGCGTTTCAGCCTGCCACAACGGCGGTACCCATATGTCGTTCGAAGATATGGGCATTGTGCGCGGGCTGGCCAATTCAGTAGTACTGGAAGTGACGGATGCGGTGATGTTCCGCAATATCCTGTTGCAGCTGATGGATTTAAAAGGCTTTTACTGGGTACGTACCATCCGCAAACAGGCGACGCAGATTTATCAGGAGGGCTCAACGTTTACTATCGGCAAAGCCAATCTGTTGCGCGATGGCAGCGATATTACGCTGATTGCCAACGGTATTATGGTGGCAGAAGCCCTGAAAGCGGCAGAAATGCTGGAGCGCGAAGGGGTGAGCGCTGCCGTTATCGACATGTTCACGCTCAAACCTATCGATAAAGAGATCATCCAGAAGTATGCGGCGAAAACCGGCAAAATTGTGACCTGTGAAAACCACAGTATCCACAATGGATTGGGATCGGCAGTGGCGGAAGTTCTGGTTGAGCACTATCCGGTACCGATGCGTCGCGTCGGCGTCAAAGAGCGTTACGGTCAGGTGGGTACACAGGAGTTTTTACAGCAGGAATATGGGCTGACGGCAGAGCATATTCTCGAGGCGGCGAAAACGCTGTTGTGATGATGTGATACAGGAACTGAAGCCAAAAAAAACGCCGACATGATGTCGGCGTTTTACATTACAGGACCCAATTACGCTTTCGTAGCGGCTTCTGCCTGTGCAGACTGGATCGCGGTCAGGGCAACGGTGTAGACGATGTCGTCTACCAGTGCGCCACGGGACAGGTCGTTGACAGGTTTGCGCATGCCTTGCAGCATCGGTCCGATAGAGACCAGGTCTGCTGAACGCTGAACCGCTTTGTAAGTAGTGTTACCGGTATTCAGGTCCGGGAAGATGAATACGGTAGCTTGGCCTGCAACCGGAGAGTTCGGCGCTTTGGACTTAGCAACATCAGCCATGATAGCGGCGTCGTACTGCAACGGACCGTCGATGATCAAATCAGGGCGTTTTTCCTGGGCCAGACGGGTCGCTTCACGCACTTTCTCAACGTCACTACCGGCACCGGAATCACCGGTGGAGTAGGAGATCATCGCTACGCGAGGTTCAATACCGAAGGCTGCGGCAGAATCTGCAGACTGAATCGCGATTTCTGACAGTTGTTCAGCCGTTGGATCCGGGTTAATCGCACAGTCGCCGTAGACCAGAACCTGGTCAGGCAGCAGCATGAAGAACACAGAAGAGACCAGTGAGCTGCCCGGCGCCGTTTTGATTAACTGCAACGGTGGGCGGATGGTGTTGGCTGTAGTATGAACCGCACCTGAAACCAGACCGTCAACTTCGCCTTTTTCCAGCATCAGGGTGCCAAGCACCACGTTGTCTTCCAGCTGTTCACGGGCAACCACTTCGGTCATGCCCTTGCTTTTACGCAGTTCGACCAGACGGGCTACATATTCTTCGCGCACCGCGACCGGGTCAACAATCTTAATGCCTTTACCCAGCTCAATACCCTGAGCGGCAGCAACGCGTTGGATCTCTTCCGGATTACCCAGCAGCACACACTCGGCGATACCACGTTCAGCACAGAGTGATGCGGCTTTCACGGTACGCGGTTCGTCACCTTCAGGCAGGACGATACGCTTGTTGGCACTGCGTGCCAGTTCGGTCAGCTGATAACGGAAGGCTGGTGGAGAAAGACGGCGTGAACGCTCTGAATGGGCGCTCAGGGAGTTGATCCAGTCGCTGTTGATATGCGAGGCCACATACTGTTGCAGCTTCTCAACGCGCTGATGGTCGTCCGCAGGAACTTCAAGATTGAAGCTTTGCAGGCTGAGCGAGGTCTGCCAAGTGTTGGTCTCAACCATAAAGACCGGCAGGCCGGTTTTGAAGGCGCGTTCGCACAGTGTGTTAATGCGTTCGTCGATATCGTAACCGCCGGTCAGCAAGATAGCGCCGATTTCAACGCCGTTCATCGCCGCCAAACAGGCTGAAACCAGCACGTCAGGACGGTCTGCAGAGGTGACCAGCAGGGAGCCTGGGCGGAAATGTTCCAGCATGTGCGGAATGCTGCGCGCACAGAAGGTGACGGATTTCACGCGACGGGTGTGGACATCGCCTTCATTGATGATACGGGCATTCAGGTGCTTCGCCATGTCGATTGCACGGGTGGCAATCAGCTCAAAGCTCCATGGAATGCAGCCCAACACTGGCAGCGGGCTGTTAGCAAACAGCTGGCTTGGATCGACGTTCGCCACGCTGGCTTTGGTGGAATCATCGAAGATCTCTGACAGATCCGGACGGGTGCGCCCCTGATCGTCAACCGGTGCATTCAGCTTATTGATGATAACGCCGGTGATATTTTTGTTTTTGCTGCCGCCGAAGCTGCTGCTGGCCAGTTCGATACGCTCTTTCAACTGGGCAGGAGAGTCATTACCGAGGGCGATAACAAAAACGATTTCCGCGTTCAGGGTTTTGGCAATTTCATAGTTCAGCGCATTGGCAAACTGATGTTTGCGCGTTGGCACTAAGCCTTCAACCAGCACCACTTCAGCATCTTTGGTGTTTTCGTGGTAACGGGCAATGATCTCTTCCATCAGCACGTCTTGCTGGTTGGTGCTCAGCAAAGTTTCCACGTGGCTCATTTTCAGCGGTTCAGCCGCAGGCACGCTGGAGTTGGCGCGGATGATGGTGGTGGTCTGGTCTGGTGCATCGCCGCCGGTGCGCGGTTGCGCGATAGGCTTGAATACACTCAGGCTGACGCCTTTCTGTTCCATGGCACGAATCACACCAAGGCTGACGCTGGTCAGACCGACGCTGGTGCCTGTAGGAATCAACATAATTGTACGGGACACGGCTAAACCTCTCTGGTTTGCCAGACGATGTATGAAGCAGTGGGGAAGGGGCTGCGCGGGTTCGCAACGCTGAATTTGAACAGGTTACGACGGGGACTTACGCTGGCTGCTTCCGGACTGGCTACGCTCGCCTGTGATGAAAAAAACTGCCAGCAGACGCTGGCAGTAGGATGCAATGTTATGCGGTCAGACGGGCCGCATCCTGAGCGATAACCAGCTCTTCATTGGTTGGAATAACCAGTGCAGCACGGGTGCCTTCTTTATTGATGGCACCTGATTTGCCGAAACGGGCAGCCAGGTTGCGTTCGTGGTCGATTTCAAAGCCCAACAGAGCCAGTTTATCGAGAGACAATTCGCGAACCATCGCGGCGTTTTCACCGATACCGCCGGTGAATACCACGGCATCAAGACGACCATCCATCAGCGCAGTGTAAGAGCCGATGTATTTCGCCAGACGGTGGCAGAAGACGTCCATTGCGCGCTTAGCATCTTCTTTGGTGGTGTAATTGTCTTCAACATAACGGCAGTCGCTGGTGACTTCGGTCAGACCCAGCAGGCCGGATTCTTTGGTCAGCAGTTTGTTGATTTGATCAACGCTCATGCCCAGTGCGTCATGCAGATGGAAAATGATTGCCGGGTCGATGTCACCGCTGCGGGTACCCATGACCAGACCTTCCAGCGGGGTCAGACCCATGGAAGTATCGACGCACTTGCCGTTACGGATTGCGCTGACAGAACCGCCGTTACCCAGGTGGCAAGTGATCAGATTCACTTCTTCCACAGGTTTGTTGAGCATTTTCGCGGCTTCCTGCGTCACATAGAAGTGGCTGGTGCCGTGTGCGCCATAACGACGGATGTGATGATCGCGGTACAGGCTGTATGGGAGTGCATAGAGGTAAGACTCTTCCGGCATGGTCTGATGGAATGCTGTGTCGAAGACCGCAACATTTTTATCAGCCAGTTTTGGGAAGGATTTCAATGCTTCAGCGATACCAATCAGGTGCGCCGGGTTATGCAGTGGTGCAAACGGGATGGATTCTTTGATACCCTGAATCACTGCATCATTAATGAGCATGGATTTAGTCAGTTTTTCGCCGCCGTGAACGATACGGTGGCCGATGGCAACCAGTTCAGCAGACAGTTCAGGTTTTTGCGACAGGATGTTGTTAACGATGTATTTCAGCGCTTCACTGTGCGCGGCACCGGCACCTAAAGCAGCTTCTTCTTTCTTGCCGTCCATTTTCCACTTAATGCGGGCTTCCGGCAGGTGGAAACACTCGGCCAAACCAGAAATATGCTCTTCGCCGTTCACTGCATCAATGATGGCGAACTTAAGGGAAGAACTGCCACAGTTAAGAACCAGAACTAGCTTACTCGACATGGAAGTACCTATTGATAGTTGGTGCTGTTTAAGAAAGAAACAATACACGTGGTTAATAAAGCGTCAGCCTGACATCAAGCGTAGCGCATAATGAAGCTGACAATTATGATTAGCATCATGCCAGACAACCAAAACCTGCATGACAATGAAAAAGCTGAAGAATCACTGGCCTCAGTGAATGCCGGGCCGTTATAGAACAAAAGTTATCTGGGCATCGCACAAAACGTGCCTGTTTTCGGTTCTTCAGAATGTTATTTGTTAGTGTTGTTTATTTGCAAAAACACTAACAAATAAGGCGATATTTAATTACAAAATACCTTTTGCAGAGGCAATGGAGCACCAGTCCCCTGTTAAGGTGGGTGAAGGGCCATCAAACCGCCAGCTGGCTGGATGAGGCACATTTTAAAAACACCCGATTTCGCTGGCACAGGATACCGACAGGTGCCGGCAAAAACAAAATATATTTAATCGTGCTAAAATCGCGTTTGTTATTTAAAACTATTTTTTAATTTTTATGTGTGAAGTTGAGGTGCACCATGACCACTAAGCCATCAGGTTCTGTCAGTTGGTTTCAGGTATTCCAGCGCGGGCAGCATTACATGAAAACATGGCCCTCCGATAAGCGTCTGGCGCCGGTGTTCCCTGAGAATCGCATCTCTACGGCGACGCGTTTCGCTGTGCGCTTTATGCCCCCCGTGGCCGTATTTACGTTAACCTGGCAAATCGCCCTCGGCGGCCAGCTTGGCCCAGCGGTTGCCACCTCAATTTTTGCCTGTAGTTTGCCAATGCAGGGGCTCTGGTGGCTGGGGCGTCGTTCTCTTACACCGTTACCTCCAACTTTACTCGGTTGGTTCCACGATGTACGTCAAAAGCTGGTGGAAGCCGGGCAAGCACTGGCTCCTGTCGAAGGGACGCCAACCTATCAGTCGCTGGCTGATGTGCTAAAACGTGCTTTTAAGCAGTTGGATAAAACGTTTCTGGACGATATTTAACGGATGCTGCGGCATCCGTTTTGCTGAATGGATCTTTTTCCTCATTCATTCAGGCTTCTTAACCAAATGCATTTCAACTCAGTTTATGGGTTCAAATCAAAGAATGGTCAGCTTGCGATTTCGTCCAGGTTTGCGCTGTGCCATGCTTTGGTCATTATGCAGACTCGAGGAGTTCCAAGATGGAAATGACAAACGCTCAACGCCTGATTTTATCCAATCAATATAAAATGATGACCATGCTGGATCCGGACAACGCTGACCGTTACCGCCGCCTGCAAACGGTGATCGAACGGGGTTTCGGCCTGCAGATGCGTGAACTCGATCGTGATTTTGGCGAGTTGCCAGAAGAGACCTGCCGCACCGTTATCAACATCATGGAAATGCACCACGCGATGCAGGTTTCATGGACCAACCTGAAAGATACCCAGGGTCTGGATCGCCGCCGCCTTGAGTTCCTTGGCTTCGATGCTGCCACTGAATCCCGCTATCTCAGCTATGTGCGTTTTATGGTGAACACCGAAGGGCGTTACACTGACTTTGATTCCGGCACCCACGGTTTCAATTCGCAAACCAAGATGTGGGAAAAATACCAGCGGATGTTGACTATCTGGCTGGCCTGCCCACGTCAGTATCATTTGAGTGCGGTTGAGATCGCACAAATCATTAATGCCTGAAATTAACTCGTTAAAGGAGATTGCCTGTGCTTTGCAAAGGGTTCTTGTTCGACCTTGATGGAACGTTAGTGGATTCGCTGCCCGCGGTTGAGCGTGCGTGGATCAACTGGGCGCTGAGTCGCAGTATCAGCCCACAGGAGGTATTGGCGTTTATTCATGGCAAACAGGCGATCACTTCTTTACGTCATTTTATGCCGGGTGAAAGTGAAGAAACAATTCAGCGTGAGTTTCTGAAACTGGAACAGATTGAGGCCTCAGATACCGAGGGTGTGATCGCATTGCCGGGTGCGCATCTGTTGCTGAGCGAGCTGAACCGCCAGAATATTCCCTGGGCGATTGTTACCTCCGGTTCAGTTCCGGTGGCGCATGCGCGTCACGCTGCTGCGCAGTTACCTAAACCGGCAGTCTTTATTACTGCTGAGCAGGTAATGCGTGGTAAACCTCAGCCCGATGCTTACCTGTTGGGTGCTGAACGCTTAGGTCTGGCTCCAAAGGACTGCGTGGTGGTGGAAGATGCCGCAGCAGGCGTGATGTCTGGGCTTGCCGCGGGTTGTAAAGTGATCGCCGTGAACGCGCCCTCAGAGACGCCGGGTATGGGCCGGGTTGATATGATCCTGACCACGCTGGAAGCGCTGGTGGTGGAAGCGACCGCGCAGGGCGTAAGTGTGACGCTGCGCTAATTAGTCGCAACCTGCTGACTAAAATAGCTACCTGGTTGATATGAACCCCGCACTGACGGGGTTTTTTTATGGCATTCTTTTAGTTACTTTCTCTGCTTTTGCCGCTTAAGCCTTCTCATCACACAGGGAGCCTTGTTTTGACCAGTGAACTGATTTGGGTACTGATGCTACTGGCAGTAGCCATGGTGCTGTTCGCCAGCAATAAACTGCGTATGGACGTGGTGGCCCTGTTGGTGATTATCGCTTTTGTGATGAGCGGAACGTTGACACTCAATGAAGCAGTGGCAGGGTTCAGTGACCCGAACGTTATCCTGATCGCAGCTCTGTTTGTGGTCGGCCATGGTTTGGTTCGTACTGGTGTCGCTTACCAGGTGGGCGAATGGCTGATGAAGGTCGCCGGTAACAGTGAAATCCGTATGCTGGTGTTGCTGATGTTGACCGTGGCTGGACTCGGCGCGTTTATGAGTTCTACCGGCGTGGTGGCGATTTTTATCCCGATAGTACTGAGTGTCTCGGCCAAAATGAAAACAGCACCGGCACGGCTGATGATGCCGCTGAGTTTCGCCGGGCTTATCAGCGGCATGATGACGCTGGTGGCCACGCCGCCGAACATGGTGGTAAACAGTGAACTATTGCGTGAAGGTTTCGACGGTTTTGGTTTCTTTGGCGTGACGCCGGTAGGGCTGGTGGTGCTGGTGATGGGCATTGGCTATATGTTGGTAGCCCGCCGCTGGCTTTCAACAGAAAGCAGTGGTATCGAGAATAGAGAGAGCTGGAAGCGCCGCACTTTTCGTGACCTGATCCGTGATTACCGACTTACTGGCCGGGCCCGTCGTATGGCAATACGCCCAGGTTCGCCGCTGGTGGGCAAAACGCTCGACGATCTGCATTTGCGTTCGCGCTATGGTGCGAATGTGGTCGGTATTGAACGCTGGCGCAAATTCCGACGGGTCATGGTCAGTGCGACGGGTAACACTGA
This sequence comes from uncultured Enterobacterales bacterium, assembly GCA_946478305.1. Classification (GTDB taxonomy): domain Bacteria; phylum Pseudomonadota; class Gammaproteobacteria; order Enterobacterales; family Enterobacteriaceae; genus Ewingella. The sequence goes on along the minus strand of CAMLBO010000033.1, from coordinate 28,684 downwards.
GCTCAGGGCACGCGATGTGTTACTTATTGATATGACTGACAGTGAAGTCTCGGTGCGTCAGTTCTGCGTTGATGAACAACTGGAGCCGATGGTGCTGCGTGGCGACTATTTCTCCGAACAATCTCGCGACGTCGGTATGGCCGAAGTTTCATTAATTCCCGATTCTGAGTTGTTAGGTAAGAGTCTGCGTCAGGTCGCTTTCCGTTCACGTTACGGGCTGAACGTCGTGGGGATTCGCCGACAGGGGGAAGCGATGGAGGGCAAACTGGTTGACGAAGAGTTGCAGCTTGGCGATATGTTGCTGGTGATCGGCGACTGGAAACTGATTCGCCAACTGCAGCAACAGATGCATGATTTTATCGTCCTCAACCTGCCAGCGGAGGTGGATGACGTGGCACCGGCCGTCAGTCAGGCACCCCATGCCCTGTTTTGTCTGGCATTAATGGTGGCGCTGATGCTTACCGATGAAGTGCCTAACGCCATCGCGGCGATCGTTCCCTGCCTGCTGATGGGGAAGTTTCGGTGTATTACTATGGATGGAGCCTACAAGTCGATTCACTGGCCGAGCCTGCTGCTTATTGTCGGTATGATGCCCTTTGCGCTGGCACTCCAAAAAACCGGTGGGGTTGCGTTGATCGTGCAGGGACTTATGGATATTAGTGGGGGGCACGGGCCGCGCATCATGTTGCTCAGCTTGTTCATCTTGTGCGCGACGATTGGCTTGTTTATTTCAAATACGGCAACGGCCGTTTTGATGGCGCCCATCGCAATTGCCACAGCCCACCAGATGGGGTTATCGCCGTATCCCTTCACTATGATCGTTGCCGTTGCCGCCTCGGCGGCCTTTATGACCCCGGTTTCATCACCGGTTAATACGCTGGTGATGGTGCCGGGGAATTACCGCTTTGGCGATTTTGTCAGAATCGGCGTGCCTTTCACTCTGATGGTGATGGCCGTCAGCGTACTGCTGGTGCCGGTTCTTTTCCCATTCTGATTGGCTTCAGAGTGGGGAGTCCTGGCTGATTTCATCCAGCGACAGACTGAAGCTCGGAATAAAGACCTCCATGAAGTAGTCCATTTCAGGGCTTTGACGTAACGCCAGGGTTTTCTCCAGGCGCGCCTTCGCGAGGGTAAATTCGGTATTTCCCGCCGATAGCTCCTCAAGGCATTTCAGATAGGCACACAGGGCATCAGCCTGTTTGACCGTCAGTTTCTCTTCATCGCTGTAATAATGCTCATCGATTAGCGAGCGAAAATCGGCCTGAAGCTCTTCTGGTAGCATTTCAATCATCTTTTGCTGGGCAATCTTTTCAATTTTTTTGTATTCATGCGCAATCTGCGGATTGTAATACTTGATGGGAGTGGGCATATCGCCGGTCAGTACTTCACTGGCATCATGGTACATCGCCAAAAGTGCGACGCGTTCTGCATTCAGTTGCCCGCCAAATTTACGGTTTTTAATCACGGCCAATGCATGGGCCACAAAAGCAACCTGCAAACTGTGTTCGGATACATTTTCAGTGCGCACATTACGCATCAAAGGCCAGCGGCCAATCAGTTTCAGACGGGATAAGTAGGCAAAAAAGTGGCTTTGGCTCATAGGTCTCTCAACAACAGCGGATGAGGTTCTATTGTGAGCAGTGGGGCGGGGTTATGCAAATACATACGCGTCACCTTTAATGCTCCCGGGAGTAGGTGGCAAGCATCAAGAGTGACGCGCTTTAGAAAAGTTTACTGACGATAGGTTTCGAGGAACCTGCCAAGTTTGCCAACGGCCATTTCCAGTTCATCAACGCGCGGCAGGGTAACGATGCGCACGTGATCCGGATAAGGCCAGTTAAACGCGCTTCCCTGAACCAGCAGAACTTTTTGCTGTAACAGCAGGTCGAGCACCATTTTCTGGTCGTCATGGATGTTAAAGCGTTTGGCGTCAATGCGCGGGAACATGTAAAGCGCTCCGCGGGGTTTAACGCACGAGACACCCGGGATCTGGTTAATCAACTCCCAGGCTTTATCACGCTGCTCAAGCAGGCGTCCGCCTGGCTGGATAAATTCGCTGATGCTCTGATAACCACCGAGCGCTGTTTGAATGGCATGCTGCATCGGAACGTTGGCACACAAACGCATCGAAGCCAGCATTTCCAGCCCTTCGATATAACCTTTCGCATGTTTTTTCGGGCCGTTCAGAACCATCCATCCCTGGCGGAAGCCTGCTACGCGGTAAGTTTTTGACAGGCCATTGAAAGTGACGGTCAGCAAGTCTGGTGCCAGCGCGGCAATAGAGATGTGCTCGGCATCGTCGTAGAGAATTTTGTCGTAAATCTCATCCGAGAAAATAATCAGATTATGCTCGCGGGCGATTTCAACGATTTCCATCAACAGCTCTTTGCTGTAAACCGCGCCAGTTGGATTATTTGGATTGATGATCACGATACCGCGGGTACGCGGGGTGATTTTTGCACGAATATCATTCAGGTCCGGGAACCAGTCCGCCCCTTCATCACACAAATAGTGAACCGCATTGCCACCGGAAAGTGATACTGCCGCCGTCCATAACGGGTAATCAGGGGCAGGGACGAGCATTTCATCGCCGGTATTCAGCAGCGCTTGCATGGATTGAACGATCAGTTCTGAAACACCGTTACCTATATAGATATCTTCAACGGTCATGTCACGCATATCACGTGCCTGATAATGCTGCATGATGGCTTTACGGGCAGTAAACAGGCCTTTGGAGTCACAATAGCCCTGGGCGGTCGGTAAGTTACGTATTACGTCGACAAGAATTTCATCAGGCGCGTCAAAACCAAACGGGGCAGGGTTGCCGATGTTCAATTTAAGGACCTTATTACCTTCTTCTTCCAGGCGTTTTGCTTCTTTAAGTACCGGGCCGCGAATGTCATAGCAGACGTTGTCCAGTTTGCGGGATTTTTCAATCGGGGACATGAATGGTGAACCTTTTGTGTAAAGCCTGTTCTTCCCTGGCACCTGATGGCCGTGGAACAAAGCGAAGGGCACAATTTACTCTCACCTGAGTGGCTTTTGAAGGGGGCAGAAGGGCTTTAGTGTAAAACGTTAGCTGGCGTATCCTGGGTGATGCATTGTCTTTCCCTTGCTTTGCCGTGTGGTTTAATTATCTTAATATTTGTGTTTGTTTAGCATTAAAGCTTGAAGTATAAGCCGCGCATTCTCATAGAAACATCAGCAGAGGGGATACTTATGCTTTCCGGGCGTTAAATAATTGTCAGCTAAGCCTTGGGAGAATAAGGGAAAAGTAAAAAAAGAGAGTTTGGTTAGGTTCTTAAGATTATGTTTGGTGTATAAAAGATATCCTAAAATATTTATGGCTATTTTTATAAAGCACTGGATAAATTAACAGATGCTGACCGAATTAAATAATTCTCAGTTAGTAATTTGTAAGTCTGACTAATCAATATATTTAATGAAAGTTTCTTTGTAAGAATATCAATAAAATTAGAAAATTCTTAAGCATACTTTAACTTAATGAACGCACATTTTATGTGGCTTTCGGATTTGGCCAATGAATTGACTCATAGTTACTTAAAATAAGGAGGGTTATTAATTAATAATCCTTATATTTGGATTGGGCCAGACAGCAAGAAATCCGCCAAGCGCCTGCGTACAGTGGCTCTGTCGCTTGCTAAAGCGGGGTTGCTGTAAATGGTTAAAGTTTTCAAATCAGTGGTTCTAATCATTTTTAGTTATTTGAGATGTGGCATTATTTACATGAACATTACATAACAAGGGAGAATTCCCGATAAGATTGAATCCTATTGCAGAAATATTTCTCATTTCTCCTTATCTAATGAGTGAGTATCTGCCATATCTGGTATTCTGCATTTTGCGGGTACTTTGCCGCATTAATCAGGGTAGCTTGTTATTAGATTTTAAAAGTGAAGAAAAACTATGACAAATGCAAATCGTCCAATCCTCAATCTTGACCTTGATCTGCTGAGGACTTTTGTTGCAGTTGCTGATTTGAATACGTTTGCAGCAGCAGCTGCTGCTGTGTGTCGTACTCAGTCGGCGGTCAGTCAACAAATGCAGCGTCTCGAACAATTAGTAGGGAAAGAGCTGTTTGCCAGACATGGACGTAATAAACTGTTGACTGAACACGGAATTCAGCTTCTGGGATACGCGCGGAAAATCCTGCGTTTCAATGATGAGGCCTGTACATCGCTGATGTACAGTAATGTGCAGGGTGGGATAACCATCGGGGCCTCAGATGATACCGCCGATACGATTCTTCCGTTCCTGCTGAGCCGTGTGACCTCTATTTACCCTAAACTGTCTATCGACGTCAGGGTAAAACGTAGTCCGTTCATGCTGTCGATGCTGGAAAGTGAGGAAGTGGATCTGGCAATCACCACCATGACCACCACCGATCACCCCCATATTGTCTTACGTACATCGCCGACATTATGGTATTGCTCGGCGGATTTTGCTTATCCGTCCGGTGATAGCGTGCCACTGGTGTTACTCGATGAGCCAAGCCCTTACCGTTCTATGGCAATCGATTACCTCAACCAGGCGGGCATTCCATGGCGCATCGCTTACGTTGCATCCACGCTCTCGGCTATTCGTGCTGCAGTAAGGGCAGGGTTGGGGGTTACGGCAAGACCTATAGAGATGATGAGCCCTGAACTGCGTGTATTGGGTGAGCAGGATGGTCTGCCGCGCCTGCCAGATACTCAGTATGTGCTGTACAAGAATGCGCACTGTGAAAATGAACTGGCAATGGCAATTTTCAACGCCGTTGAACAGGGAAATGATCCTTATTCACTAAGCACATACGCTCAACGCCCCGCAGTAGATGACAATCAGGTTATTGTCGCCAACCCTAAAGTCTGAACATGTTGTTGACGTCCACTTTACCCCCGGCCTTCAAAGAGTATGAGGACGGGGGGTAAGGCTTCTGCTCATTAAGGAGTAGGAAAAGTGGGTTAAATGGTCATCTCAATGGGTTTGGAATTGCTAACTCTTATTTTTCCTTCTCATCTCCGTCAATTTCCTGCCAAAATTGTCACTATCATTGATTATTTCATTGAGTAAAGCTTGCCACTAAACGCGCATTTTTTGGCGTTTATTAGCTGAGCAATGAACGGCATCCTGCGACATTTCAGCGCTTAATTTCAAAAAAAGTTGTCAGAACGCTGTGTTTTTTAGTGCCAAACATCACCAAAACGTGTCCTGGATCAAAAAAATAACCTTGTTTAGTACGTGGAGGAACCGCTTATTCCTGAGACAATGGTATTGTTTAGTCCGAAGCATTTATCCCGAGAACATCGCCTTGTTCTGTCAGACTATTTTACTGACTCGATTTAGCACGTCATGGTCGCATGATATGTTAATAAAATGATGCGTATGTAAATTAATGTGGAGATACTTTTGTCAAAGTTGACAAAAGGTTATAGAAAGGGGTAAAAAGCCCACAGTAAATCACTGGCTTAAACCGTTTTATAGGCCGTGATACGGTGTGGTTATTAATCCTTCCCTTGAATCGATGTGGTGCGCAAGCTGCCGTCAAAGAGCAGATGCCATAGCGCCGCTTTTGATGAGTAAGCTAAGAGTATGTCAACAGCCACTGAAGTTATCGCTCAACACTGGGCGTTCGCAGTATTTCTGATCGCCGCAATGGGTCTTTGTTGCCTGATGTTACTGGGCGCAGCGTTCCTTGGCGGGAGAGCCAGAGCGCGATACAAGAATACGCCTTTTGAATCTGGTATTGCCTCTGTGGGTACCGCCCGCATGCGTCTTTCCGCCAAATTCTATTTGGTTGCGATGTTCTTCGTTATTTTCGACGTTGAAGCCCTGTATCTGTATGCATGGTCAACCTCTATCCGTGAAAGCGGGTGGACCGGGTTCGTTGAAGCCGCCATTTTCATTTTAGTCCTGTTAGCCGGTCTGTTTTATCTGGTGCGTATTGGCGCATTGGACTGGACACCAACACGTTCGAAAGGACCTGTTAAACCGAGCCCAGTGATTAACACCAACAGTCATCCGCAGTAAGTAATAGCGAGGCATTAAGATGGACTATACGCTCACCCGCATAGACCCGGACGGTGAGAACGACCGGTACCCCCTGCAAAAGCAAGAGATCGTTGGCGATCCTCTTCAGGAGCAGGTTAAACGCAGCGTCTTTATGGGGAACCTTGAAGAGGCGATGCATGGGATGGTGAATTGGGGTCGCAAAAATTCCCTTTGGCCGTATAACTTCGGCCTTTCTTGTTGCTACGTTGAAATGGTGACCTCGTTTACTGCGGTTCACGACGTCGCGCGCTTTGGTGCAGAAGTTCTGCGTGCATCTCCGCGCCAGGCTGATTTCATGGTTGTTGCCGGAACCTGCTTTACCAAAATGGCCCCGGTTATTCAACGTCTGTATGACCAGATGCTGGAACCAAAGTGGGTGATTTCCATGGGTGCCTGTGCAAACTCAGGCGGCATGTATGACATCTATTCCGTAGTGCAAGGCGTGGACAAATTCCTGCCAGTTGACGTTTATATCCCTGGCTGCCCGCCGCGTCCGGAAGCTTATATGCAGGCCCTGTTACTGCTGCAAGAGTCCATTGGTAAAGAACGCCGCCCGCTGTCGTGGGTTGTTGGTGATCAGGGCGTTTACCGCGCGAATATGCAGTCTGAGAAAGAGCGTAAACGTGCAGAGCGTATCGCCGTGACGAATCTGAAGTCTCCTGACGAGATTTAACACTGCGGTCTGAGAGTCAACCCTGAGGGTGACGGATCCCCCCTTACGGCATAAATGACCATTTAGTGTGGTGAAAATAAAATGACAGATTTGACGACGCAAGACACCGCTCAGCCAGCATGGCAAACCCGCGATCATCTTGATGATCCGGTTATCGGCGAATTGCGTAACCGTTTTGGGCCTGAGGCCTTTACTGTTCAAGCAACCCGTACCGGAATACCCGTGGTATGGTTCAGGCGCGAACAGATACTTGAAGCGATCACTTTTCTACGCAAACAGCCAAAGCCTTATGTCATGCTTTTCGACCTGCATGGTATGGATGAGCGTTTACGTACTCACCGCGACGGTTTACCGGCCGCGGATTTTTCCGTTTTCTACCACCTGATTTCTGTTGAGCGCAACCGCGACATCATGATCAAAGTCGCGTTGGCGGAAAATGACCTGCATCTCCCGACCATCACCAAGGTGTTCCCGAACGCCAACTGGTATGAGCGTGAAACTTGGGAAATGTTTGGTATTACCTTCGATGGCCACCCTCATCTGACGCGCATCATGATGCCGCAGACCTGGGAAGGGCACCCGCTGCGTAAAGACTATCCTGCGCGTGCGACCGAATTCGATCCTTTCGAGCTGACCAAGCAGAAAGAAGATCTGGAGATGGAGTCGCTGACGTTCAAGCCTGAAGATTGGGGCATGAAACGTGGTACCGAAAACGAGGACTTCATGTTCCTCAACCTCGGTCCAAACCACCCGTCTGCGCACGGTGCATTCCGTATTATCCTGCAACTTGATGGCGAAGAGATTGTCGACTGTGTGCCGGATGTCGGTTATCACCACCGCGGTGCGGAAAAAATGGGCGAGCGCCAGTCATGGCACAGCTACATTCCGTACACTGACCGTATCGAATATCTTGGCGGTTGCGTTAATGAGATGCCTTACGTGCTGGCGGTTGAAAAACTGGCTGGGATCACCGTAGGCGATCGCGTTAACACCATCCGCGTGATGCTGTCAGAACTGTTCCGTATCAACAGCCACCTGCTTTACATCAGTACGTTCATTCAGGACGTCGGTGCGATGACTCCCGTGTTCTTCGCCTTTACCGACCGTCAGAAAATCTACGATCTGGTTGAAGCGATCACCGGTTTCCGTATGCATCCGGCTTGGTTCCGTATCGGTGGTGTTGCTCATGACCTGCCAAAAGGCTGGGAACGTCTGCTGCGTGAGTTCCTTGACTGGATGCCAGCTCGTCTGGACTCCTACGTCAAAGCCGCGCTGAAAAACACCATTTTGATTGGCCGTTCTAAAGGTGTCGCTGCTTATAACGCAGATGACGCGCTGGCATGGGGTACCACCGGTGCTGGCCTGCGTGCAACGGGTATCGCGTTTGACGTTCGCAAATGGCGTCCATATTCCGGCTACGAGAACTTCGACTTTGAAGTCCCGGTCGGCGATGGCGTCAGCGATTGCTACTCGCGCGTGATGCTTAAAGTGGAAGAGCTGCGTCAGAGCCTGCGTATTCTGGAACAGTGTTACGCCAACATGCCGGAAGGCCCGTTCAAAGCCGATCACCCGCTGACAACGCCGCCACCGAAAGAGCGCACGCTGCAACACATCGAAACCCTGATCACGCACTTCCTGCAAGTGTCGTGGGGCCCGGTGATGCCTGCGCAAGAATCTTTCCAGATGGTTGAAGCCACCAAAGGGATCAACAGCTACTACCTGACGAGTGACGGCAGCACCATGAGCTACCGTACCCGTATCCGTACGCCAAGTTATCCGCATTTGCAGCAGATCCCATCAGTTATCCGTGGCAGCCTGGTTTCGGACTTGATCGTCTACCTGGGCAGTATCGATTTCGTAATGTCAGATGTGGACCGCTAACGATGACAAAATCCATGAACAATTCAGAGCTTCAGTACATCAACGTTTCAGAGCCAAGCGCGCAGCCAGCGTTTGAACTCAATGACGCTGAACGCGAAGCGATTGAGCATGAAAAACATCACTACGAAGACTCCCGTGCGGTGTCTATCGAAGCGCTGAAGATCGTGCAAAAACACCGTGGCTGGGTTCCGGATGGCGCAATCTACGCTATCGCTGAAATCCTCAATATTCCTGCCAGTGATGTAGAAGGTGTGGCGACATTTTACAGCCAGATTTTCCGCCAGCCGGTTGGCCGTCATGTGATCCGTTACTGTGACAGCGTGGTGTGTCACATCACCGGTTATCAGGGGATCCAGGCGGCAATTGAAGACAAGCTGCATATCAAGCCGGGCGAAACCACCGAAGACGGCCGCTTCACCCTGCTGCCGACCTGCTGCCTGGGTAACTGTGATAAGGGCCCGACGATGATGATCGACGAGGACACGCACAGCTATCTGAAACCGGAGCAAATCAGTGAATTATTGGAGCGTTACTCATGACATTCCAGGGATTTACGCCTAAACAGATCGACCGCACGCCAGAGATGCATCCGCTGACCTGGCGTATGCGTGAAGACCAGCAACCCGTTTTCCTCGACGAATACCGTAGCAAAAATGGCTACGTTGGTGCTGAAAAAGCGCTGAAAGGTATGGCGCAGGACGACGTGGTATCTCTGGTCAAAGATGCTGGCCTGAAAGGTCGCGGCGGCGCAGGTTTCTCCACCGGTTTAAAGTGGAGCCTGATGCCAAAAGACGAAAGCATGAACATCCGCTATCTGCTGTGTAACGCCGATGAGATGGAGCCAGGTACCTATAAAGACCGTCTGCTGATGGAGCAAATGCCACACCTGCTGGTGGAAGGCATGCTGATCGCCGCATTCGCGTTGAAAGCCTACCGTGGTTACATTTTCCTGCGTGGTGAGTACATCGAAGCGGCAGTGAATTTGCGTAAAGCGATTGAAGAAGCCAAAGCGGCGGGCCTGTTGGGTAAAAATATCCTCGGCACCGGTTTCGACTTCGAGTTGGTGGTGCACACCGGCGCTGGACGTTATATCTGCGGTGAAGAAACTGCACTGATTAACTCTCTGGAAGGCCGCCGTGCTAACCCGCGCTCCAAACCTCCATTCCCGGCCTCTTCGGGCGTGTGGGGCAAACCGACCTGTGTGAACAACGTCGAAACCCTGTGCAACGTCCCGGCCATCATCGAATACGGTGTGGATTGGTACAAAGGCATTTCCGCGGGCAAAAGCAACGATGCCGGTACCAAAATGATGGGCTTCTCCGGCCGGGTGAAAAATCCGGGCGTTTGGGAGTTGCCGTTTGGCATCACCGCACGTGAGATCCTGGAAGATTATGCCGGTGGCATGCGCGATGGTCTGAAATTTAAGGCCTGGCAACCGGGCGGGGCAGGGACTGACTTCCTGACCGGCGATCACCTCGACCTGCCAATGGACTTCGAAAGCATCGGTAAAGCCGGTAGCCGTATGGGTACTGCGCTGGCGATGGCTGTTGACCATGAAATCGGTATGGTACCGCTGGTTCGTAATCTGGAAGAGTTCTTCGCTCGTGAGTCCTGCGGCTGGTGTACGCCATGCCGTGATGGTCTGCCGTGGAGTGTGAAGATCCTGCGCGCGCTGGAGCGTGGCGAAGGCCAACCGGGGGATATCGAAACCCTCGAGCAGCTTTGCCGCCAACTGGGTCCGGGCAAAACCTTCTGCGCACATGCGCCGGGTGCCGTGGAGCCATTGCAGAGTGCGATTAAATATTTCCGGGAAGAGTTTGAAGCAGGCATCGCCAAACAGCATTACAACAATGCGCGGGCAATTGGCGGTATTCAGCCAAACAATCTGCTCAAACAACGTTGGTAACAGATTAAGTAGACAGAGTGGCAACAGACAGTGGACGGTGAGCCCACTGCGTGCGAAGCCTTAAAAAGGACGCGCTGCCAAGATGATAATCGCCAACCCGGCAAGAATTTTTGATTAACGCCTGCTGTAAAGTGGGCCACGTGGAAGCATGCTGACTATGGCTACGATTCATGTAGACGGCAAAGAATACGATGTGAATGGAGCGGACAACCTGTTGCAGGCTTGCCTCTCTCTTGGCCTCGATATTCCTTATTTTTGCTGGCATCCGGCGCTGGGAAGCGTCGGCGCTTGCCGCCAATGTGCGGTTAAGCAATACCAAAACGCGGAAGACACGCGCGGTCGTTTGGTGATGTCATGTATGACACCGGCGTCTGATGGGACCTTTATTTCCATCAATGACGGCGAAGCCAAAGAGTTCCGTGAAAGTGTGGTCGAGTGGTTGATGACTAACCACCCGCACGACTGTCCGGTGTGTGAAGAGGGCGGCAACTGCCACCTGCAAGATATGACGGTTATGACCGGTCATAGCATGCGTCGCTACCGCTTCACCAAACGCACGCATAACAACCAGGATCTCGGCCCATTCATCTCTCATGAAATGAACCGCTGTATCGCTTGCTACCGTTGTGTCCGTTACTACAAGGATTACGCGGACGGCACCGATCTGGGTGTGTATGGCGCGCACGACAACGTCTACTTCGGACGCCCGGAAGATGGCCCGCTGGAAAGCGAGTTCTCCGGTAACCTGGTAGAAGTTTGTCCGACCGGTGTGTTTACCGATAAAACACACTCCGAACGCTACAACCGTAAATGGGACATGCAGTTTGCGCCAAGCATCTGTCAGCAATGTTCTGTTGGCTGTAACACCAGCCCGGGTGAGCGTTATGGCGAACTGCGCCGTATTGAAAACCGCTACAACGGCACTGTGAACCACTATTTCTTGTGTGACCGTGGCCGTTTCGGCTATGGCTACGTCAATGCCAAAGATCGTCCGAAGAAACCACAGCAACTGCGTGGCAGCGATTGGATCGAACTGAATGCGGAACAGGCAATGCAGGGCGCGGCAGATATTCTGCGTCAGGCACAGAAAACCATCGGTATCGGTTCGCCACGTGCCAGTCTTGAAAGCAACTTTGCGTTGCGCGAACTGGTCGGTGCAGAGAACTTCTATACAGGCATCAATGCTGCGGAACAGGGGCGTCTTGAATTGATGCTCAACGTTTTACGCAACAGCGGCGTGCATACGCCTGCGCTGCGTGAGATTGAAGATTATGACGCAGTGCTGATTCTGGGCGAAGATCTGACTCAAACCGGTGCACGTATTGCTCTGTCTGTGCGTCAGGCTGTGAAAGGCAAGGCCCGTGCGATGGCTGCGGCCCAGCGCGTTGCTGATTGGCAGATTGCTGCAATCCAGAATATTGGTCAGCACTCGAAGCATCCGCTGTTTATGACCAACGTCGATAACACCCGCCTCGATGATATCGCTGCCTACAATTACCGTGCGCCGGTGGATGATCAGGCCCGTTTCGGCTTCGCCATCGCTCATGCGCTGGATAGTTCAGCCCCGGCGGTCACTGATTTAGCAGCCGGTCTCGACAAGAAAATTGACGTGATCGTGCAGGCGCTAACAGACGCGCGTAAACCTCTGATCATTACCGGCAGTAGTGCGGGCAGTGACGCAATCATCGCCGCAGCGGCTAACGTGGCGAAAGCGCTGAAAGCACGTGGCAGCGACGTGGGTATTACCTTTGTTGCCTCAGCGGCTAACAGCATCGGTTTGTCGATGATTGGTGGCGGTACGCTGGACGCAGCACTGGAACTGCTGGCTAACGGTGGCGCTGACAGCGCAATCGTGATGGAAAATGATCTTTACCGTCATGCGCCGGAAGCCAACGTTGACGCTGCGATGGAAAAAGTACAGAACCTGCTGGTTGTTGACCATCAGCGCACCCGCATTATGGATAAGGCCAGCCTGATCCTGCCTGCGGCAAGCTTCGCTGAAAGTGACGGTACCTTGGTTAACCAGGAAGGTCGTGCACAGCGTTTCTTCCAGGTTTATGACCCGGCGTATTACGACACCAGCGTTGCGATGCTGGAAAGCTGGCGCTGGATGCACTCGTTGCACTCCACCCTCAACAGCCGCCACGTCGACTGGACTCAGTTGGATCACGTGATTGAAGCCTGCGTTGAAGCCCTGCCACAGCTGAAAGGCATGATAGACGCGGCACCTAACGCCAGCTTCCGTATTCGTGGTCAGAAACTGGCACGTTCTCCGCACCGCTACAGTGGCCGTACTGCGATGCGCGCTAACATCAGCGTGCATGAACCGCGTCAGCCGCAGGATAAAGACACCATGTTTGCCTTCTCAATGGAAGGGAACAACAACCCGTTAGCCGAACGTAATCAGGTGCCATTTGCCTGGGCACCGGGCTGGAACTCACCGCAAGCCTGGAACAAATTCCAGAGCGAAGTCGGTGGCAGCTTGCGTCACGGTGATCCGGGTATACGCATGATTGAAGCAGGCGAGGGGACTCTGGATTACTTCTCAGATATTCCTGCGGCCTTTACCGCTTCTGCCAGCCAATGGCGTGTCGCACCTTACTATCATCTGTTCGGTAGCGAAGAGATGAGTCAGCGTGCCAGCGTTATTCAGCAGCGTATGCCTCAGCCTTACGTGATGGTGAACCCGGCCGATGCCGCACAGTTAGGGGTTAACGCCGGTTCACAGGTGGAATTCACCTGTGGTGGCCAGACGCTTAGCTTGCCGGTACGCCTGAGCGAAACGTTGAGTCAGGGACAGGTTGGTCTGCCACTGGGCTTACCGGGTATTCCTCCGGTTCTGGTCGGCGCAACGGTTGAAAATCTGCGGGAGGCAGCGCGATGAGCTGGTTTACACCTGAGGTGATCGCGGCGCTTATTGCCGTGCTCAAAGCCGTAGTGATCCTGTTAGTGGTCGTGACCTGTGGTGCGTTCATGAGTTTCGGTGAACGCCGCCTCCTTGCCCTGTTCCAGAACCGTTACGGACCAAACCGTGTCGGCTGGGGGGGCTCGCTGCAGCTGGTCGCTGACATGATCAAAATGTTCTTTAAAGAAGACTGGGTACCGAAGTTTACCGATCGCGCGATTTTCACCCTCGCGCCAATGATCGCGTTCAGCTCGATGCTGATCTCCTTCGCTATCGTTCCTGTCAGCCCGACCTGGTTCGCGGCGGATCTGAACATCGGTATTCTGTTCTTCCTGATGATGGCAGGTCTCACCGTTTATGCGGTGCTGTTCGCTGGCTGGTCAAGTAACAACAAATACTCACTGTTAGGGGCGATGCGTGCTTCGGCCCAGACATTGAGCTACGAAGTGTTCCTGGGCCTTTCGCTGATGGGCGTTGTTGCACAAGCCGGGTCGTTTAACCTGCAGGACATCGTCAATTCACAGGCCCACGTGTGGAATATTATTCCGCAGTTCTTCGGTTTTGTGACCTTTGCCATCGCCGGCGTAGCGGTGTGTCACCGTCATCCATTCGACCAACCAGAAGCTGAGCAGGAATTGGCTGACGGTTACCACATTGAATATTCCGGCATGAAATTCGGTCTGTTCTTCGTGGGCGAATATATCGGCATCGTTACCGTCTCTGCGCTGATTGTCACCTTGTTCTTCGGTGGCTGGCAGGGGCCATTCCTGCCGCCGTTTATCTGGTTTGCGCTGAAAACTGCTTTCTTCATGGTGATGTTCATTTTGATCCGTGCTGCTCTGCCGCGTCCGCGCTATGACCAGGTTATGTCATTCGGCTGGAAAGTTTGCCTGCCGCTGACCTTACTTAACCTGCTGGCGACCGCTGCGGTCATCTTGTACAACGCGCAATAAGGGGTGATTTAACCATGACATTGAAAGACATAGTTGTCGGGTTCGGCACCCAGGTTCGCAGCCTGTGGATGATAGGCATGCACGCCTTCGCCAAGCGCGAAACCCAGATGTACCCGGAAGAGAAAGTCAATGTACCGGCCCGTTACCGTGGCCGTATCGTGCTGACGCGTGATCCGGACGGTGAAGAGCGCTGCGTTGCCTGTAACCTGTGTGCGGTAGCCTGCCCGGTTGGCTGTATCTCGCTGCAAAAAGCAGAACATAAAGATGGTCGTTGGTATCCGGAGTTCTTCCGTATCAACTTCTCGCGCTGTATTTTCTGCGGATTATGCGAAGAGGCCTGCCCAACCACGGCCATTCAGTTGACGCCGGACTTTGAACTCGGTGAGTTCAAACGTCAGGATCTGGTGTACGAAAAAGAAGATCTGCTGATCTCGGGTCCGGGTAAATATCCGGAATATAACTTCTACCGGATGGCCGGTATGGCAGTTGACGGTAAGTCGAAAGGCGAAGCCGAAAATGAAGCCAAACCGATCAACGTCAAAGGTCTGTTGCCTTAAGGAGCCGCAAGCATGGAATTTGCATTTTACATTGCAGCCGTGGTGGCCGTGTTGGCGACGTTGCGTGTTATCACGCACACCAACCCGGTACACGCATTGCTGTACCTGATCGTCTCGCTTCTGGCGATCGCGGCGGTGTTCTTCTCGCTCGGTGCTTATTTCGCCGGTGCGCTGGAAATCATCGTTTACGCCGGTGCCATTATGGTGCTGTTCGTGTTCGTGGTAATGATGCTGAACCTTGGCAACGTCGAAGAACAAGAACGTGCATGGCTTAAACCCTCAACCTGGATCGGACCTTCGATTCTGGCAGTAGTGCTGCTGGGCGTGATGATCACCTCTATCCTCGGCCTGCATGATCATGGCATCAAAGGCACAATGGTTGACGCAAAAGCGGTCGGTATCGCGCTGTTTGGTCCGTATGTTCTGGCCGTTGAGCTGG
This sequence comes from uncultured Enterobacterales bacterium, assembly GCA_946478305.1. Taxonomy (GTDB): domain Bacteria; phylum Pseudomonadota; class Gammaproteobacteria; order Enterobacterales; family Enterobacteriaceae; genus Ewingella. Next base: position 13,319 of record CAMLBO010000033.1, on the reverse strand, counting down.
CATCAATGTTGCTGCTGGCTGGCTTGGTTGTTGCCTTCCACATCGGGCGTGAGCACAAAGCGGGCGAAGTGTTTGGTGATGCACCAACAACCACTGAAATGGCGAAAAGAAAAACGGAGGAGAGAGCATGATCCCTCTACAGCATGGCCTGATTCTGGCCGCAATTCTGTTTGTTTTGGGGCTGACCGGGCTGCTTGTGCGCCGTAACCTGCTGTTTATGCTGATCAGTCTGGAAGTGATGATCAACGCGGCGGCGCTGGCGTTCATTGTCGCCGGGAGCTATTGGGGTCAGGCAGACGGTCAGGTGATGTATATCCTGGCGATCAGTCTGGCAGCGGCAGAGGCCAGTATCGGTTTGGCATTGTTACTGCAACTCTATCGCCGTCGCCACACCCTGAATATCGACACTGTCAGTGAGATGCGCGGATGAACCTACTCTATTTAACCATACTGTTTCCGCTGATTGGCTTCATTTTGCTGGCCTTCTCACGCGGTCGCTGGTCTGAAAATACCTCCGCCACCGTTGGCGTCGGTTCTATCGGTCTTGCTGCGCTGACAACAATTTATGTCGGCTTCGATTTCATGACCCAGCGTGCTGCTGGTGTTGAAATCTTTAACCAGAACCTGTGGAATTGGATGCAGGTGGGCGACTTCAATATCGCCGCCACCCTGACCCTCGACGGTTTGTCGATGACGATGCTGTCTGTCGTTACCGGCGTAGGTTTCTTCATCCACATGTTCGCTTCCTGGTACATGCGCGGTGAAGAGGGGTATTCACGCTTCTTCGCTTACACCAACCTGTTTATCGCCAGCATGGTGATTCTGGTACTGGCAGACAACCTGTTACTGATGTATCTCGGTTGGGAAGGCGTGGGTCTGTGCAGCTATCTGTTGATTGGCTTCTATTACACGCATCCGGCCAACGGCGCGGCGGCGATGAAAGCCTTCATCGTGACCCGTGTTGGTGACGTGTTCCTGGCCTTCGCACTGTTCATCTTGTACCGCGAGCTGGGTACGCTGAACATCCGTGAACTGATGGTGCTGGCACCGCAAAAACTGGCCGTTGGCGACACGGCGATCACCTGGGCAACATTAATGTTACTCGGTGGGGCAGTGGGTAAATCTGCACAGCTTCCGTTGCAGACCTGGCTGGCAGACGCCATGGCCGGTCCGACGCCGGTTTCTGCGTTGATCCACGCCGCGACCATGGTTACCGCCGGGGTGTACCTGATTGCACGTACGCATGGCCTGTTCCTGATGGCCCCTGACGTTCTGCATCTGGTGGGCATTATCGGTGCGGTTACATTGGTGCTGGCAGGCTTCGCTGCATTAGTGCAAACCGACATCAAGCGCGTCCTTGCCTATTCGACCATGAGCCAGATTGGTTACATGTTCCTGGCACTTGGCGTTCAGGCGTGGGATGCAGCAATCTTCCATCTGATGACCCATGCATTCTTTAAAGCCCTGCTGTTCCTGTCCTCTGGTTCGGTCATTTTGGCCTGCCATCACGAACAGAACATCTTCAAAATGGGCGGCCTGCGTAAATCGATTCCACTGGTGTATGTCTGCTTCCTGGTCGGTGGTGCTGCTCTGTCAGCCTTGCCAATCATTACCGCAGGCTTCTTCAGTAAAGATGAGATCCTTGCCGGTGCACTGGCAAATGGCCATCTCAATCTGATGATTGCAGGTCTGGTCGGCGCATTCATGACATCCCTGTATACCTTCCGCATGATCTTCATCGTGTTCCACGGTGAAGAGAAAATTAAAGCCCATGCGGGTAAAGGCATCACTCACCATCTGCCGCTGTTGGTTCTGCTGGTACTGTCGACCTTTATTGGTGCGATGATTGTGCCACCGCTGAAAGGCGTCCTTCCGGACACCACTGAGTTGGCGCATGGCAGCGTACTGACCCTGGAGATCACCTCGGGCGTTGTGGCCATTGTCGGCATACTGCTGGCGGCTGCGCTGTATCTTGGCAAACGCACACTGGTTAACAGCATCGCGAAAAGCGCCATTGGCCGCTTCTTCACGACCTGGTGGTTCCACGCGTGGGGCTTCGATTGGTTATATGACATGATTTTCGTCAAGCCATATCTGGCCATCGCAAGACTACTGCAACGTGATCCGCTGAACTCGATGATGAATCTGCCTGCTGTGCTCTCCCGTTTGGGGAACCGTGGGTTGACGTTGAGTGAAAATGGGCAGACACGCTGGTATGTCGCGTCAATGGGTTTGGGAGCAGTGGTTGTTTTGGCACTGTTGCTGGTTATTTAGAAAAAAATAGGGACACAAAACGCCATGTTACTTCCCTGGCTAATTCTTATCCCCTTTATCGGCGGGCTGCTGTGTTGGCAGACTGAGCGCTTCGGGACAAAAGTACCGCGCTGGATAGCTCTGATCGCGATGGGGCTGACCTTAGCACTTTCCCTGCAACTCTGGTTGCAGGGGGGGTACTCCTTAATGAACCCGGCGGGTATTCCGCAGTGGCAGTCTGAGTTCTCACTGCCGTGGATCCCTCGCTTTGGTATTAGCTTCCATCTGGCACTGGACGGTTTGTCCTTGCTGATGGTGGTGCTGACCGGCTTGCTCGGCGTACTGGCTATTCTCTGTTCGTGGCGCGAAATCCAGAAGTATCAAGGGTTCTTCCACCTGAACCTGCTTTGGATCCTCGGCGGCGTGATCGGCGTGTTCCTCGCCATCGACATGTTCCTGTTCTTCTTCTTCTGGGAAATGATGTTGGTGCCGATGTACTTCCTGATTGCTTTGTGGGGTCACAAAGCATCAGACGGTAAAACGCGTATCAGCGCAGCGACCAAATTCTTCATCTACACCCAGTCCAGCGGGTTAGTGATGTTGATTGCGATTCTGGGCCTGGTGTTTGTGCACTACAACGCGACCGGAACCTGGACATTCAACTACGAAGATCTGCTGAAAACGCCGATGTCCCACAACGTGGAATACCTGCTGATGCTGGGCTTCTTCATCGCTTTCGCGGTGAAAATGCCGGTTGTGCCTTTGCACGGCTGGCTGCCGGATGCACACAGTCAGGCACCAACGGCGGGTTCTGTTGACTTAGCGGGTATCTTGCTGAAAACCGCGGCCTACGGCATGTTGCGCTTCATGTTGCCATTCTTCCCGAATGCGTCGCATGAGTTTGCCCCTATTGCGATGTGGCTTGGTGTCATTGGTATCTTCTACGGCGCATGGATGGCGTTCTCCCAGACCGATATCAAACGTCTGATTGCCTATACCTCTGTTTCGCACATGGGCTTCGTTCTGATTGCTATCTTTACCGGCAGCCAGCTGGCGTACCAGGGTGCAGTCATTCAGATGATTGCACACGGTCTGTCTGCAGCTGGTATGTTCATCATCTGCGGCCAGTTGTACGAGCGTCTGCATACCCGTGATATGCGCCTGATGGGCGGTCTGTGGGGGCGGATAAAATACCTGCCTGCGCTGTCGCTGTTCTTCGCGGTTGCGACGCTGGGTATGCCGGGTACCGGTAACTTCGTCGGTGAATTCATGATCCTGTTTGGCAGTTTCCCGGTTGTACCTGTTATCACTGTCATCTCGACCTTTGGTCTGGTCTTTGCTTCGGTTTACTCGCTGGTGATGATGCAACGCGCTTACTACGGTAAAGCGAAATCTGACCAGCCATTACCAGGCATGACCGCACGTGAACTGTCGATCATTCTGTTGCTGGTGGTATTGCTGGTGGCGCTGGGTGTCTACCCGCAGCCAGTCCTCGATACGTCGAGCGCAGCGATGTCGAACGTGCAGCACTGGTTCGGATCATCGGTTTCCACTATTTCAACGACAAGGCCGTAACTCGCCATGACATTTACACTTCAAAATCTGATCGCACTGTTACCGCTGATGATCGTCGGATTGACAGTGGTGGTGGTGATGCTGTCCATTGCGTGGCGACGCGACCATTTTCTTAATGCCACACTGACCGTTATCGGTCTTAACGTGGCCCTGCTCTCCCTGTATTACGTAGGGCAGGTCGGTCCACAGGACGTCACACCATTATTACGCATTGACGGCTACTCAATGTTCTACATTGGGTTAGTACTGCTGGCGAGCCTCGCTACCAGTACGTTCGCCTATCCGTGGCTGGCCGGTTATCCGGACAACCGCGAGGAGTTCTACCTGTTGGTGCTGATTGCAGCTATGGGTGGCATTCTGCTGGCGTGTTCTAACCATCTGGCCTCTATGTTCCTCGGGATCGAACTGATTTCGTTGCCACTGTTTGGTCTGATTGGTTATGCCTACCGTCAGAAACGCTCGCTGGAAGCGGCCATCAAATACATGCTGTTATCCGCTGCTGCGTCATCTTTCCTGCTGTTTGGTATGGCATTGCTTTACGCACAGTCTGGTGACTTGTCCTTCGCGGCTCTGGGTAAAAACCTGGCAGATGGCGTGATGCTGCATCAGCCGCTGTTGCTGGCCGGTCTGGGTATGATGATTGTTGGCCTGGGCTTCAAGCTGTCGCTGGTTCCTTTCCACCTGTGGACACCCGATGTGTATCAGGGCGCACCGGCTCCGGTTTCAACCTTCCTGGCCACCGCCAGCAAGATTGCTATCTTCGCCGTCGTCATGCGTCTGTTCCTGTATGCACCGGTGGCGGACAGCGAAGCGATCCGCGTCGTGCTGGGCATCATCGCCTTCTGCTCGATTCTGGTCGGTAACCTGATGGCCATCAGCCAGAGCAACATCAAGCGTCTGCTGGGTTACTCCTCCATTGCGCATCTGGGTTATCTGTTGGTCGCACTGATTGCTGTGCAAACCCATCAGCTGTCGATGGAAACCGTCGGGGTTTATTTGGCCGGTTACTTGTTCAGCAGCCTGGGTGCGTTCGGTGTGGTTAGCCTGATGTCCAGCCCGTATAAAGGCCCGGACGCTGAGTCCCTGTTCTCCTACCGCGGTCTGTTCTGGCATAAGCCAATTTTGTCTGCGGTAATGACTGTGATGATGCTGTCCCTGGCTGGTATCCCAATGACGCTGGGCTTTATCGGTAAGTTCTACGTGATTGCAACCGGTGTGACCGCGCATCTGTGGTGGCTGACCGGTGCAGTGGTTGTGGGATCGGCAATTGGCCTTTACTACTACCTGCGTGTGACAGTGAGTCTGTTCCTGAGCGCGCCGGAAACGCTGGTGCGTGACACGCCGAATAACTGGGCATTGACCGCCGGTGGTGTGGTGGTACTGATCTCCGCGATTCTGGTATTGGCGTTGGGTATCTATCCACAACCGCTGATTACTCTGGTTCAGATGGCTCAACCGCTGCTGTAAAAGTGGTTCACTGAGTCCACCTAAGCCGCTCTTCGGAGCGGCTTTTTAATGTCTGTATTTTGTACAATAAAACGGTTGTTTGTGATTTAAGTCACATTTATATGTACGTTCATAAGTAAATTGCATCAATATTGTGATCTATCCCATTCCATTATTTCTGCCAATGCGTACACTGCGCGCTTGTCCAAATTCCTATAGGTTCACACATCATGAATGTACTGGTGATGATCGCCATTACAACCGGCATTCTTTCCGGCATCTGGGGTTGGGTAGCGATCAGCCTTGGTCTGATAAGCTGGGCAGGTTTCCTTGGCTGCACCGCTTATTTCGCCTGTCCCAAAGGCGGGCTGCGCGGGTTGGTCATCAGCACGCTGACCTGCATGAGCGGCGTATTTTGGGCTGAAGTGATCATTGCAGGCAGCAGCCTGCGCCCCGAATGGACTATCGTGGGTTATATGCTAACCGGCGTAGTAGCATTTCTGATGTGTATCCAGGCCTGGCAGCAGTGGCTGGCGTTTGTACCCGGAACATTCATCGGTGCCTGTGCGACCTTTGCCGCTCAAGGAGACTGGCGCCAGGTGGTCCTGTCGCTGCTGGTGGGGCTGCTGTTTGGTTATGCGATGAAAAACAGCGGCCTGTGGCTTGCCGAACGACGTGAAAAGCAGCGTCGCGTCGTGCAGAAAAAAACGCTTAAGCGGACTTCTTTCCCGCCAGCACAGGGGTCAGAAGGTTCTTAAAAGCGTGATGCTGGTGAATCTCCCCGCTTTTGGCACTGCGCGCAGGGCAAATCTGGGCTAGGGTTAATGGGTATTGTGATAACCACAAATAAGGAGATAACTATGTCTAACCAATTTGAACCTCGCCGGACTGAGCCACAGCAAACCTCACTGGATGATGATTTAAGGATGCTTTCCGAAACGCTGGAAGAAGTATTGAAATCTTCGGGTGATAAGGCAGACCAGAAATACATCGAAATCAAGAGCCGCGCGGAACAGGCGCTGGAAGAGGTGAAATCACGCCTTAACGGGACCGCAAACTCTTATTGTGCTAAGGCTCGTCAGGTTGCTGAGCAAACCGACAGCTACGTGCGTGATAATCCATGGCATGGTGTCGGTGCCGGTGCTGCAGTAGGCCTGGTTGTTGGTCTTCTGCTGCGTCGCTAAATCTTGATGACAGAGGCGGCTTTGGCTGCCTCTGTTTCTTACCCTCTCAATCCCCCCGCGAAGTACGATCTACCCCTTCATATCTGCTGCCACTGGCGACCCTTTGATCTGCCGCATATTATCAATCTGCGTAACGCCGCATAATTCTTCTGTATTTGATTTATCCCGTTTTTTGATCCAGAAGGGCATTCCTGCCTGACATCAAACCCATCGGATACGGCCTGAGGTTACGTGAAACAGATTTCAGCAATTCTTGACCAGTTGGACACAGTATTGTCAGCGGATTTTCCTGACGCTGCGGGTCTGCGGCAATTTAGTTACATACTGACCGGCCGGCCGGACAGTGACATGCTGGAATGGCTGAACGCACAAACTTGTTATCCCAAATTCTACTGGCAGCACCGTGATGAAAACGAAGAGGCTGCCCTGTGCGGCGACGCGGTTAACTTCGGACATCTTTTCGCCGCCCAAGTTTTTCTGCAACAGTATCCACAACTGCCAGATTTACGAATTTGGGGGCTGAATGCTTTTCACGGCGCTGATGAGGCGGCCTCTGACACCAACGCCCTGTTTTTGCCGCGTATTGAGCTCAACCGCCGTGGTGAAAATTTCACGCTGCTCTGCAATCTTTACAGTCCTCACTCCTTACGCGAGGAGGCAACGCGGATGCGAACTTTCCTGCGCTCCTTGGTCAACCGCTATTCTCTGCCAGCCCTGACATCTCACGTTATGCAGCTCCAGCATCAGCCTGCAAAACCACAATGGCAACAGATGATCCACACAGCACTCCGCTGCATTCAGCAAGGCCAGTTCGACAAAGTCGTACTGGCGCGCAAAACCACGCTGACGCTTAGCCATCCGCTCAACGCCACCGCTTTTTTAGCCGCCAGTCGCGCGGTAAATCATCACTGCTATCATTTTATGATGGCTTTTACGGCTCAGCAGGCGTTTCTGGGTTCCAGCCCGGAACGGCTTTTTTTGCGCGAAAATCATGAGCTCTTTACTGAGGCACTGGCCGGGACCGTGGCGGGCGCAGTCGAAAATCGTCAGGCTCACCTGCTGGGGCAGTGGCTGTTAAACGATCCTAAGAACCAGCGCGAAAATATGCTGGTAGTCGATGATATTTGTCAGCGGTTACAAGGAAGCGCGCGTTCGCTCGACGTCCTGCCAGCTGAAATTCTTCGTCTGCGTAAAGTGCAGCATTTGCGGCGCAGCATTCACGCCGTACTTACCCATACTGATGACGTCAACTGTCTGCAACGCCTGCAACCGACCGCGGCGGTGGCAGGGTTACCGCGCCAGGCTGCCAGAGATTTTATTGCCCGGCATGAACCGTTTGACCGCAAGTGGTACGCAGGTTCGGCGGGATATCTCAGCCTGGCCCGTTCTGAGTTTACCGTCGCGCTGCGTTCTGCGGCAGTGAAGGGCGATCAACTGGAGCTGTTTGCTGGCGCGGGTATTGTCGCGGGTTCAGATGCTGAACAGGAGTGGCAGGAAATTGAGAACAAAGCGGCAGGATTACGCACTCTGCTGGAAGAGAATGTTTTGTCAGTAGACGACATTCTGTCAAACGAAAATACTATACCTGCCGTCCGGGCCGGTTAAGCCCGATTTGCCGGAGTTACTCATGTCATCGACGCTTTCTACTGCCATTTTCAACCGCCGCTGGGCCACGCTGATTCTTGAAGCGCTGCGCCGTCATCAGGTTAAGCACGTGTGTATTGCGCCCGGCTCACGCTCGACGGCTCTTACGTTGGCTGCTGCCAACAATCCCCATCTGGTTTGTCACACACATTTTGACGAGCGAGGACTTGGCCATCTGGCGCTTGGACTGGCAAAAGCCAGCGGCCATCCGGTAGCAGTGATTGTTACATCGGGCACGGCGGTGGCAAACCTGTATCCTGCCATTATCGAAGCGGGATTGACCGGTGAACGTCTGATCATGTTGACCGCTGACCGGCCTCCTGAGCTGATTGACTGTGGTGCCAACCAGGCCATACGCCAACCGGACATGTTTGTCCGCCATGTACAACAATCGCTGAACTTGCCGCGACCCACCCCGGATATCAGCGCGCGTTGGTTGGTTTCAGCCATTGACACTGGCGTTTCGGCTCTCGGGCATGGTGCATTACATATCAACTGCCCCTTCGCCGAGCCACTTTATGGCGAGGAGGGCGATGACTACATCGAATGGTCGCAATCGCTGGGTGCGTGGTGGCAGACAGATCAGCCCTGGCTGCGCTATGACGGCCCTCAGTCATTTCATACTCAGCCGGACTGGCGCGAGTGGCAGCAAAAACGTGGCGTGCTCATTGCCGGACGCATGAATGCGCAGGAAGGGCAGCAGCTGGCCCTGTGGGCGAAAACGCTCGGCTGGCCGCTGCTCAGTGATGTGCAATCGCAGACCGGCAATCCATTGCCCTGCGCAGATCTATGGTTGGCAAACCCACAGGCTAAAACGGTGCTGGCGAAGGCCGAATTAGTGATTCAGCTGGGTTTCAGTCTGACGGGTAAACGTTTATTACAGTGGCAGGCCAGTTGCCAGCCGAAGGAGTATTGGCTGATAGATCCCCAACCCGGGCGTCTTGACCCCGCGCAACATCAGGGCCGCCGTTTGCAGATGTCGGTCAGCGAGTGGCTGCGTCTGCACCCAGCAGGCCCTCAAGTTCACTGGGCTCCCGGTCTGGAAATCCTCTCAAAGCAAGTTTGCGACACAGTGCAAAGCCGTCTTGAGGGGCATTTTGGCGAGGCGACTCTCGCACAACGTCTGCCGGCCCTGCTGCCTGAGAATGGCCAGCTGTTTCTCGGTAACAGTCTGGTGGTGCGACTCGTAGACTCTCTGGCGCAATTGCCAGCCGGGTATCCGGTTTTTGCCAACCGCGGAGCCAGTGGTATCGATGGGTTAATTTCGACAGCCGCAGGCGTACAGCGCGCTACGGCTAAACCGACGCTGATACTGATTGGCGATCTTTCTGCCCTGTACGACCTTAACGCGCTGGCGTTGATGCGTCACTGTTCGGCACCTACGGTCATTATCGTGGTGAACAATAACGGCGGGCAGATTTTCTCGTTATTACCGACCCCGCAGGCGCAGCGTGAACAGTTCTACTGTATGCCGCAAAACGTGGAATTCAGCCACGCGGCGGCGATGTTTGGTCTCAGTTATGCCAGCCCGCACAATTTTGAGGCGCTGAACCGCGCGGTTAATGAATGCTGGTTGCATGGCGGGGTGAAACTGATTGAGTTGAAAGTGAGCCCTGCCGACGGGGCTGAAATGTTGCGTGATTTAGTGACGCAGGCGGAGAGCTTATGACACTTTCCTGTCAGCGGCTAAACGGGCACATCACCGGCAAACCCTGGTTGATTTTTCTGCATGGTCTGCTTGGAAGCAGTGATGACTGGCAACCGCTGATGCCCTGGTTTTCAGACTGGCCCTGCCTGCTGATGAACTTGCCAGGTCATGGAACGTCGGCGGGCATTACTGCTGCCGGTTTTGCTGACGTTAGTCAGCAGTTGAGTTCGACCCTGCAGCAACAGGGTATAGTAGAGTATTGGCTGATGGGGTACTCCCTTGGGGGGCGGATCAGCCTCTACCATGCCGGCTACGGCGATATTCGCGGTCTGCTTGGGGTCATCGTCGAAGGTGCACATCCAGGTCTGAAAAGCCTGCGTGACCGCCAGCAGCGTCGTCATCATGACCAGTTATGGGCCACGCGTTTTCGTATCCAGCCTCTTGCACAAGTGTTGCCGCTTTGGTACCGCCAGCCGGTGTTTAACGACCTTAGCGAAGAGCAACGCCAGCAACTGGTTGATCTGCGGCTCAATAATAATCCCGCTACACTGGCGGCCATGTTCACTGCTACATCGCTGGCGGTACAACCCGATCTGCGCGAGCGCATTTCGCGGTTGTCGCTGCCGGTCGTCTGGCTGTGTGGCAGCCATGATTTGAAATTTATCACGCTTGCGCAGCAGGCGAATTTCCCGCTGCGACTCATCGCCAATGCCGGGCATAACGCCCATCGCGCCAATCCTGAGGATTTTGCCCGTCAGGCGCTGGCACTGATTACTTCACCTGTCTTAAAGGAAGTGGAACATGATTTATCCTGATGAAAAACAACTCTATGCACCTGTCGAATGGCTGGACTTTACCGGTGAATTCGAAGATATCCGTTATCACAAATCCGTGGAGGGTATCGCCAAAATCACCATCAACCGCCCGCAGGTACGTAACGCGTTCCGCCCGTTGACCGTGAAAGAGATGATCCGCGCAATGGACGATGCGCGCCATGACGACAATATCGGTGTGATTGTCCTGACCGGTGAAGGCGACAAAGCCTTCTGTGCAGGCGGTGACCAGAAAGTCCGCGGCGACTACGGCGGCTATCAGGATGCCAGCGGTGTGCATCATCTGAACGTGCTCGACTTCCAGCGTCAGATTCGTACCTGCCCAAAACCAGTAGTGGCGATGGTAGCGGGTTATTCCATCGGTGGCGGCCATGTTCTGCATATGATGTGTGACCTGACTATCGCCGCAGACAATGCCATTTTCGGCCAGACAGGACCGAAAGTGGGTTCCTTTGACGGCGGCTGGGGGGCTTCATATATGGCCCGTATCGTTGGCCAGAAGAAAGCCCGCGAAATTTGGTTTCTCTGCCGCCAGTATGACGCAGCCGCTGCATTGGATATGGGGTTGGTCAATACCGTGGTTCCACTGGCCGATCTGGAAAAAGAGACCGTGCGCTGGTGCCGTGAAATGCTGGAAAACAGCCCGATGGCGCTGCGCTGCCTGAAAGCTGCGCTGAATGCTGACTGCGATGGGCAGGCGGGTCTGCAAGAGCTGGCAGGGAATGCCACCATGTTGTTCTATATGACCGAAGAGGGGCAGGAAGGCCGCAACGCGTTTAATGAAAAACGTCAGCCGGACTTCAGCAAATTTAAGCGTAATCCCTGATGCGCCGCGCTACGGTGTACCGTTACAGCCTGCCGATGGAGGCGGGCGTGGTGTTGCGAAATCAGCGGCTGAAATCCCGCGACGGGCTGCTGGTGCAGCTGTGGCAGGATGACAAAATCGGATGGGGAGAGATTGCGCCACTGCCTGGCTTTAGTCAGGAAAGCCTTGAGCAGGCCCTGCCGGCCACGCAGCATGCGCTGGCACAGTGGTTGCAGGGAGCGTCGCTCAGTGCGGTTGCTTCAGCGTTTGTTGCTCAACCCTCAGTAGCTTTCGGGTTAAGTATGGCCGATGCAGAACTGCGGGAGCAGTTGCCGCCAGCAGCGAATACCCGCAGCGCGCCCCTGTGCCACGGCGATCCTGACGAGCTGTATGCCCGTTTGGACGCCCTGCCAGCCGATGGACAGGGAAAGAAAGTGGCCAAGGTCAAAGTGGGGTTATATGAGGCAGTCGGTGATGGCCTGAACGTCACCATGCTGCTGGAAGCTTTGCCTGATCTTCATCTGCGCCTCGATGCCAATCGCAGCTGGACGCCGGCCAAAGCTGCGGGTTTCGCCCGCTTTGTGGCCCCTGAACTGCGTTCGCGCATCGCCTTTATCGAAGAGCCATGCAGTACGCGTGAGCAGTCGCGTGAATTTACCCGCGAGACCGGGATTGCCATTGCCTGGGATGAGAGCGTACGGGAAAGGGGGTTCGACGTTCGCGCTGAACCCGGCCTGGCTGCAATTATTATCAAACCGACCCTCACAGGCAGTCTGACCCGCTGTCGTGAACTGATTGGCCAAGCGCATCGCGCTGGATTACAGGCTGTTATCAGCTCCAGTATTGAATCCAGCCTCGGGCTTAACCAACTGGCCCGCATGGCGGCATGGCTTACGCCAGACACCGCTCCAGGGCTGGATACGCTGGACCTGATGCAGGCACAGCTGATTCGCCGCTGGCCTGACTCACCTCTGCCGTTGATCAGCGAAGACCAACTGGAGTCAATATGGCAGGGATGAACAACTGGCCCTGGCGCGCATGGGCAGAACGAACGCCGTTTGCTGTCGCACTAAAAACCAGAGAGTGGGCATGGTGTTGGCGTGATTTACAGCAGCGCGTTGATTCACTGGCGGCGGGGTTTATTCAGCAGGGTGTCGGTGATGGAACAGGCATTGTGCTGCGTAGCAAAAATAGCCCTGATGCGCTGTTGGCCTATCTGGCGTTGTTGCAAACTGGCGCGCGTTTATTACCACTTAACCCTCAGTTGCCCGCTTCGCTCTGCGCCGAATTACTGCCGGGGCTGAATATCAGTTTCATCCTCGATCTTGGCGATGTGCCGATTGAACTAAACGTTCCCACGCTGGAATTACGTCATGCGGGTTCTGCAGCGAACGCTACGGCGTGGAGACCTGAGCGTCTGGCAACGTTGACCCTCACCTCGGGTTCCAGCGGATTGCCGAAAGCGGCGGCGCACAGCGCGCAGGCGCACCTCGCCAGTGCCGAGGGTGTACTCGGGTTGATTCCCTTTACGCAGGCTGACAGCTGGCTGCTTTCCCTGCCTTTGTTCCACGTTTCGGGGCAGGGGATCATCTGGCGCTGGCTCAGTGTTGGCGCAGCGTTGGTTCTGGCTGCCGGTGAATCGCTCGACGTTGCGCTGGAAAATTGCAGTCATGCCTCACTGGTACCAACTCAACTCTGGCGTTTGCTGCAACAACCTCGTCTGCCGGCAAAATTGCAGGATGTCCTGCTGGGCGGCGCGCATATTCCGCTGGAGTTGACCGAACGGGCTGAGCGAGCGGGCATCCGCTGCTGGTGTGGTTACGGTTTGACGGAAACCGCTTCTACCGTGATGGCCAAACGCGCCGACGGTACATCTGGTGTCGGCCATGCACTTGGTGGCAAAGAGGTGATGCTGGTGGATAATGAAGTAT
>CAMLBO010000032.1 GCA_946478305.1 uncultured Enterobacterales bacterium | reverse complement strand
GATCTACACGTAAGGAGTCGTCGGCAGCGTCAGATGTGTATAAGAGACAGCCCGGCATCACCATCGTCAGGGAAATCAACGTACAGTGATGGCGCGCCAACCACGCCTGCTGCCGGGTCTGACGAGATTCACGGCTGGAAAGAAGCTCCGGCAAACTCACGACGCGGTTGGCGGCCAATAACGGGGAGACAGCGCGCACCGGCTACTCCTCAATCTGATGAACAACATCGATAACCGAGCCGTCGCGGTAACGCACAACGGCGACCACGCGGTCGGTGAAGGCCAGCGGTGCAGGTTCACCACTGAGCAAACGCGCCCGGTCATAGAGCCAGTCGATGGTGACAGTGTTAATTCCTGCCAGTTGCAGGCTTTTAGTCAGATCAGGGCGTGCCGGGTTAACCGCGATACCGTGATCCGTAACCAGAATGTCGATACTGGAACCCGGCGTAACACAGGTGGTCACTTGCTCTACCAGCGTTGGGATACGCCCGCGCACCAGCGGTGCCACAATAATCGCCAGACGCGCCGCGGCTGCGGTGTCGCAGTGACCGCCAGATGCACCGCGCAGAACGCCGTCGGAGCCGGTCAGCACGTTGACGTTAAATCCGGTGTCGATCTCCAGTGCGCTGAGCACCACGACATCAAGCTGCTCGACCGAGGCCCCTTTCGAGCTCAGATTGGCGTACTGATTAGCACTGATTTCCAAATGATTGGGATTGCGCGCCAGGGATTCTGCCGCCTGGCGGTCAAAACTTTGTACGTCGAGCAGGCGTTCAATCAGCCCTTTTTCGTGCAGATCAACAATCGATGCGGTAATACCACCCAGCGCAAAACCCGCGGTGATCCCCTGACGGCGCATACTGTTTTCCAGAAAACGGGTGACAGCCAGCGACGCACCACCGGTACCGGTTTGCAATGAGAAACCCTGTTTGAAATAGCCGGAAGCGACAATCACGTCCGCGGCGCGGCGGGCAATCAGCAATTCACGCGGATTACTGGTCATGCGGGTAGCATCAGCGCCGATTTTTTCGGCATCCCCCACTTTTTCGACCTGCACAATCAGGTCAACGTTGTCCTGCGCAATGCTGGCGACATGTGGATACGGTAACAATTGCTCGGTCAGCAGTACCACCTGATGGGCAAACTGTGCGTCAACCTGCGCGTAGCCCAGCGAACCGCAGCGCGCATTGCCGCTGTAGCCGTTGGCATTGCCGAAAATGTCGCAGGCTGGAACGCCGAGAAACGCCACGTCGATGCTCAGTTCACCGCTTTCGATCAAATTGACTCGGCCACCATGAGAGTGGATCTGCACCGGCGGCAGTTCAGGCAGAGCACCATGCGAAATGGCTTCCGCCAGCGGCCCCCGCAGGCCGGAAGTATAAATATGGCCAATCACGCCGTGACGGATATGTTCGATCAGCGGCGCATGGCAATCGCTGAGGGAGCTCGATGCCAGGGTGAGGTTTTTAAAGCCCATGGCAGCAAGTGTGTCGACCACCAGGTTGAGTGTCAGGTCACCGCCGCGGAATGCGTGGTGAAATGAAATGGTCATGCCATCCTGTAATCCACTGCGCCGTATTGCATTTTCAAGCGAGGTACAGAGCTTGTGGTCACGCGGCTTTGCCGTTTGGAGGTTGGCTTTCGAGACTGGCGCAAACGGGGAGAAGCTCTCCCCTGCCGTTTCGTTGAACTGTTTCACGCGCTGTTGCCTTTGCATCACATGCTCCTGTTATTCTTCCCGAAGGCCGGACAAAGCCGCCCGCTGCAATACCAGACGTGCCCGCTCAATCACCGGGCTGTCGACCATTTTGCCGTTCAGCGACACCACGCCGAGCCCTTCTGCTTCGGCTGCAGTCGCAGCATCGACTACCGCCTGAGCGTGGTCTCTCTCGGCGGAGGTCGGCGCGAAGAGGTTGTGCAGTAACTCGATCTGGCGCGGATTGATGAGTGACTTGCCGTCAAACCCCAACTGTTTGATGTGCGACGCTTCGTTAAGAAAACCTGCATCGTTGTTGGCTTGCGAATAGACCGTATCAAAGGCCTGGATACCGACAGCGCGTGCTGCCTGTAAAATGGAACAGCGCGCAAACAGTAACTCGGTGCCTTCCGGCGAGCGCTCGGTACGCAGGTCACGCACATAGTCCTCTGCGCCAAGGGCAATCCCGATGAGTCGTGGAGAGGCGCTGGCGATATGAACCGCCTGCGTGATACCGCGGGCGGATTCAATTGCCGCGAGCATACCGGTGCTGCCCACCGGACGACCGCACTGCGCCTCGATGCGGGCAATTTCGGTTTCCATATCGGTGACGTCTTGCGCGGTGTCAGTTTTTGGCAGTCGCACGATGTTCACGCCAGCACGCACCACCGCTTCAAGATCGGCCAGGCCGTAAGCTGAATCCAGTGCGTTCACCCGCACGATAGTTTCAGTTTCCCGGTACAACGGATGCTGCAGCGCATGAAAAACCAGACGGCGTGCCGCGTCTTTTTCACGCAGGATCACTGAATCTTCGAGGTCAAACATCACCGCATCGGCCTGATAGATAAACGCGTTACTGACCATCGCCGCGTTAGCGCCGGGCACGAACAACATGCTGCGGCGCATTCTGAGTTTGCGTAGTGTCAGCATCAGCACACCTCCCACTGATTAGGATTTCGATCGCTGGCACGGATCAACGCCGTCTCTAAACGGGCGCGCAGTACGCAGTCGAGTGCACCTTTGTCATCTACGACCAGCGTGACGGTTTCAATCTGCAAATCGTGCAACACTTCAGCGATACACTGGCGGATCTGCAGGCCGAACTGCTTCTCTACGGTGCTGCTCAGTTGCAGGTCGACATGCGTAGGATTAGGTGCAACACGCACCATGACATCGCTGGACTCCAGCGTGCCGGCAAGGGTTTCACGGATAATATTCATTGTTCACCTGTCTGGTTTGCAGTTGCCATGGCCCGCCCGGCGGATTTTCCAGCGCGCACGGCAAGGAGATTTTCGAGGTACTGGCAGGTTGCTGGAGGAACTAACTGGCGAATGGTGTTGATATCTGACTGTGCCAGTAATTTGCGCACCCACGAGGCTGAAATGGCGGTGTTTTGCCAGGTGAGGCGCGGGATCTCGACCAGCGCCACCGGCGGGCTGGCCAACGTTTCGGTTTCCAGCCAGTAGCGCATATCCTGATTATATTTCGCGGTCACTTCACAAAAAGGTTCAGTCCCGACAAACCGGTGGGTAATTCCCAACGCAGGCGCAAGGTACTGACGGAATATCTTGAGATCAATTTCGGTATAGCAGTCGTCTGCCACGCCCTGGTCCTTGATGAAATAACAAGGGAAGGTAGCACGGGAGATCATATATTCAGAGCCGGCATGCAAGGTGACATGGTTAATATCAGTAATACCCTGACGCACTAATTCATAACGGTCTTCATAGGAGAAACGGGAATTATTCTCTTTCACCAGGAAGACGTGTAACCAGTCGCACTGTTTAGCTGCCTGCCGGACTAAATATTGATGCCCAAGTGTAAAGGGATTCGCGTTCATTACGATGCAGCCAATACGCTTTCCCGGCTGATAAAGTTGGCGTAATTGATTTGCATAACGGCTTAAGCGGCAGCCGCTGTTTTCCATCAACACCACAATGCCGGGTACGCTGGCAATCGGATAAAAACCGCACCGCTGAAAGAGCGCCTGGTTTTGCGTTTTGGTGTAGATAAATAAATGACTGTGATGGCGCTCGTAGGCCAGGTTGACCAGTTCTGTGGCCAGCGTTAATGCCAGCCCTTCTCCGCGCACACTTTCGCTGATAGCCACGCATTTGATGATGTTGCCCGCAATGCCACCACAGGCCAATAGTTGACCATTACGGTGCAAGGTAATAAACACCTCAACCGTGGTATCGATATTTAAGTCATTGGCGCGCAGGAAAGCTGTAATTTCAGCAATACCGGCGTGATTGGTGCGGCTTACCTGGCTGAATACTCCGTCCATTAATCACCTGATGATATTTTAATGCAACAAATAAGAAACAATATTTATTATAAATCCTAACCATGTCTTATTGATTTTATGAATAATAAAAACACGAAGGATAAAGATAAATGAAATCGATAGAATGAGTGCAGCATGTTAAACAAAAATAATCGGGATTATTTGACCTATTTCACATTTAATCAAAACAACTCAATATATTTATTTTGGCATTTTCCGTGGAGTTAATGGTTTTAATTACGGAGATGCTGTCGATGGAGTTTATGGTTTTAATTAATTTATGAAATTGAGAAATAAAAAAAGCAGAGCCGGAGCTCTGCTTTATTAAGATTATTCTTGTCGCAAAGATTAATCCGTGTGCGTCGGAAATTCCATTTCGCTGTATTTCACCACTTTAGTCTTACGGGTGAACTTATAGCCGAACCAGATGATAAGGAACAGCGGCAGACCAATGTAAGTCGCGGCGACTCCGTACCAGTCGATGGTATCTTTCAGGAACGCCTGATAGTTCTGGCCGAGCGTGATAGTCAGACACAGCACAAAGGCAAAGATCGGACCAAACGGGAAGAAACCAGAAAGATAAGGTAAATCTTTCAGATCACGCCCCTGTGAAACGTAGCCACGGCGGAAACGATAATGGCTGATGGCAATGCCCAGCCAGGCAATGAACCCCGTCATCCCTGAGGTATTGAGCAACCACAGGTAAACCGTCTGGTTGCCAAACATTGAGCTCAGGAAGCACAACGCGGCGACAATGGTCGTGGCATACAGTGCATTACGCGGCACGCCGCCTTTAGACAGCTTGGCGAAAATACGCGGCGCTTTACCTTCGGATGCCAGGGTGTAAAGCATACGGGTTGACGCATACATACCCGAGTTACCGGCAGACAGGACCGCCGTCAGGATCACAGCATTCATTACCGCTGCCGCAGACAGCAAACCGGCATTACGGAATACCAACGTAAACGGGCTGACGCTGATATCACCGACTTCATTACGCAGCAGGTTTGGGTCGGTGTAAGGGATAATGAGGCTAATCACCAGAATTGCCAAAATATAGAACAGCAAGATTCGCCAGAATACCTGACGCACTGCGCGTGGAATATTTTTGCCTGGATTTTCTGATTCCCCGGCGGCTACTCCAATCAGTTCGGTTCCCTGGAAGGAGAAACCGACAATCATTGCAACACCGATCATTGAAGCAAAACCCCCGGCAAACGGCGCATCGCCAATTGCCCAGTTGTGCCAGCCCGCAGTTTCACCACCACGCATTATGCCGGTGATCATCAGAACACCAACGGCGATGAAAATGATGACGGTCACGACTTTAATCAACGAGAACCAGTATTCAGCCTCACCAAATCCACGAACAGAGATGTAGTTCAGCAGGAAGATCAGGCTCATGAACAGGGCACTCCAGATCCAACCAGGGGTGTCCGGGAACCAGTAGTTCATCACCAGTTGTGCGGCCACCAAGTCAACGGCGATGGTTACCGCCCAGTTGTACCAGTAGTTCCAGCCCAGTGCGAAACCAAAACCTTCTTCGACATATTTGGAGCCGTAGGTAGAGAACGAACCGGAGACCGGCATGAATGCCGCCAGTTCGCCAAGACTGGTCATCAGGAAATAAACCATGATGCCGATTAAAGCATAAGAGAGCAGTGCTCCGCCCGGCCCGGCCTGTGAAACGGTGGCACCCGACGCCACGAATAAACCGGTACCGATTGAACCGCCAATGGCGATCATAGTTAAGTGGCGGGCTTTTAGCTCGCGGCGCAGTCCGGCAGGTGCCGGCTGCGAAGTTTTAGTCGATGGTTCAGCCATTTTTGCCCTGTTTGCGCTGTTATAGGTAATTTTACGCGCGGATTGTAACAAAACGAGCGGGCCTGAATAGCATGAACCCCCTGTTATAAGACACCTTCATGATAGGCTTCCGATCATTAGCAAAAGACATTTATGCCGGTTCCCGGCAATAGGTCAAAAACCTTGATAACGCATTGGAAATATGTTTTTGCCGGTGGTGAATTAAGTACAATTTGCGAACTAAGGGGGCTATCGGCAAGTTGATTTCGACCAGTGCCCCACTGGTAAGCTGTTCGGCAATCACCCGGCGCGACAGACAGCTGATGCCGATACCATGGCGGACGGCATGCTTGATAGCCTCGGAGTTACCCAGCTCCATCACCAGGTTGAAATCCGGCATTTGCGGCAGCAGCAGATGGTCCAGTACTTCCCGGGTGCCCGACCCACGCTCACGCAGGATCCACGGTGCCTGCGCCAGAGTTGTCAACGTGACGGTCTGACCGGCCAGCGGATTCCCCGGAGCGCAAAACACCACGAGTTGGTCATCGAGCCAGGGTTGGGTAATGAGTTCCGGCACACTGCAAGGCCCTTCAATAAGCCCTAAGTCCACGCGAAATTCAGCCACAGCGTTGATCACATCATTAGTATTACCCACGTTCAGTTCCAGCGGCGTAGCGGGGAAATCGAGCCGGTAAGCAGCAATCATACCGGGCAACATATAGTTGCCAATGGTGCTGCTGGCACCGATGCGCAGCGAACCATTGTCTTTGCTGAACAACCGCTCAATCTCACCAGCCTGCTCTAGCAGCGCCAGGGCCTTTGGGTATAACAGACGTCCATGTTCATTGATCACCAGCCGTTTACCCACGCGGTCAAAGAGCTGAACACCCAGCTGCCCCTCAACGTCAGCCAGTGCCGCACTGACCGCAGATTGCGACAGTGACAAAACGATAGATGCCTGTGTAGTGGAGCCGCTTTTCAGCACTTCGGCGAACACTTCAAGTTGTCGCAATGTAATGTGCATAAGTCATGTGTCCGTCACACGCGCCATATCGCCCGTGCTTGTTGTTGCTCTGAATTGACAGGAACCGCAGACCGCATGCGGTCGCCGCCATCCCTTTCATTTGCATTAAGTATAGTCCAAGGGCCAGACCGCCCGTGCGGGGTTAAGCACCCTATTCTATACCTCTTTTACCGATAGGTTATAAAGTTATAATCAATTTCATTTTTATATAAGGCAGCGTTACGCTTGTCAGCAGGATATGTAGAGAAGGCAAGCGACATGCAAACATTTACGGCAAAACTTACACGTTCAGATTTTCTTAAACCTGTCTGGTTTGGACGCGTATTACCAGGTTTAGTTCTCACCGGTATCGTCACGGCGATTGCCATCTGGCTGAGTGATTTTCCGCAGCTGAGTCATCTGGGGCTCAGTGCGCTGACGCTGGCGATCGTTATTGGCATGGTGCTGGGTAATACGCTTTACCCGGCGATACGTCCGCTGTGTCACGATGGCGTAAATCTGGCCAAGCAGCGTTTGCTGCGTCTTGGTATTATTCTTTACGGCCTGCGCCTGACATTCGCGCAAATCGCTGACGTTGGCGCAACCGGTATTCTGATTGACGCTATGATGCTTTGTTCCACCTTTATACTCGCGTGCTGGCTGGGCAAAAAAGTTTTCGGGCTGGACAGCGATACCGCCATGCTGATTGGTGCAGGTAGTAGCATTTGTGGCGCCGCCGCCGTCATGGCCACTGAGCCGGTGCTGGATGCTAAAGCGGAGAAAGTGACGGTAGCGGTTGCCACCGTGGTGATCTTCGGTACCGCAGCGATCTTCCTTTACCCGTGGCTTTGGCAGTTGAATCTGCAGTATCACTGGTTTACTTTCAGCGCAGAGCAGTTCGGTATTTATACCGGTTCAACGGTGCATGAAGTGGCGCAGGTAGTGGCCGCTGGTCAGGGTGTCAGCCCTGAGGCCGAAAGCGCCGCGGTGATCGCCAAGATGATCCGCGTGATGATGCTGGCACCGTTCCTGCTGCTGTTATCAGGTTGGAAAAGCCGCACGAACGTGCAGAAAACACAAAATGCAGGCTTGCTGCGCAACATTACTATTCCGTGGTTCGCGTTACTGTTTATCGTGGTGGCAGCCATTAATTCATTGGATATCCTGCCGCACAGCTGGATACCACCACTGATCACCCTGGACACCGTTTTACTGGCTATGGCCATGGCGGCACTGGGCCTCACCACACACATCAGCGCCCTGCGTCAGGCCGGTTTAAAACCGATTCTGCTGGCCGCTATTCTGTTCGTCTGGCTGATTGTCGGGGGTGCAGGTATCAACCAACTGGTGCAGCATTTATTTAACTGAGGCTATTCATCTTGGTGACTTTTAACACATCTGTGCTGCACGCCCGTCTTCAAGGCGCTATCATCCCGTCATAAAGGGCGAACAGTAGAGGAGTGAACATGAAGTTTATTGGAGCACACGTCAGTGCTGCGGGTGGGGTTGATCAAGCCGTTATCCGTGCGCACGAACTGGAAGCAACGGCGTTCGCGCTGTTTACCAAGAATCAGCGTCAGTGGAAAGCCGCACCTCTGCCGGAGGATGTGATTGAAAAATTCAAAGTGGCCTGTCAAAAATTCGGCTATGGCAGCAATCAAATCCTGCCGCATGACAGCTATCTGATTAACCTGGGGCACCCGGTCACCGAAGCACTTGAGAAATCCCGCGAGGCGTTTCTTGATGAACTCCAGCGCTGCGAACAGCTCGGCTTGTCGTTGCTGAACTTCCATCCGGGCAGCCATCTGATGCAAATCGATGAAGATAAATGTCTGGAGAAAATCTCTGAGTCGCTGAATATCGCGCTGAGCCAGACTGAAGGCGTGACGGCCGTGATAGAAAACACCGCGGGTCAGGGCAGTAATCTGGGGTTCCGCTTTGAGCATCTGGCGAAAATTATAGACGGAGTGGAAGATAAAAGCCGCGTGGGTGTCTGTATTGATACCTGTCACGCCTTCGCTGCCGGATATGATCTGCGTACTGAAGAAGAATGTATTAAGACTTTCAAACATTTTGACGACATCGTTGGCTTTAAGTATTTACGCGGTATGCACCTCAATGATGCCAAAAGTGAATTCAACAGCCGTGTCGACCGCCACCACAGTCTGGGTGAAGGTAATATTGGTAAAACGGTATTCAGCTGGCTGATGCGCGATCCGCGTTTTGACGGTATTCCGATGATTCTTGAAACTGTTGACCCGGAAATCTGGATTGATGAAATCGCCTGGCTCAAGGCGCAGCAGAAAACGCAGGACGATGCGGCAGCATAAAATCGTAAGCATAAAAAAGGGCGCATAATGCGCCCTTTTGTTTGACTGAAATAATCGACTTACTGCGTCACAATCTTGGCTGCCAGCGCCGCGTCAGAACGTTTCAGGAAGGCGTAAGAAACCCCGGCCAGCAACGTACCTGCAATGATGGCCACCAGATACCCCAGAATCGGTGTGATCGCACCCGGGATTAACAGCACAAACAGGCCACCGTGTGGCGCCATCAATTGTGCATGGAAAGCCATCGACAGCGCACCGGTCAGCGCACCACCGGCGATACAGCATGGCAGTACACGCATCGGGTCACGGGCGGCAAACGGAATAGCACCTTCAGTGATGAAGCAAAGCCCCAGCACCATCGCCGCTTTACCGCCTTCGCGCTCGCTCTCTTCAAATTTCTTGCGGGCCAGAATCGTCGCCAGCCCCATCGCCAGCGGTGGCACCATACCGGCAGCCATAATGGCAGCCATCGGGCCATAGACGGAGGAGCTCAGCAGTGCGACACCAAACGCATAGGAGGCCTTGTTCACCGGGCCCCCCATGTCGGTACACATCATTGCACCGAGGATTGCACCCAGCAGGACCGCATTCGCAGTACCCAATGATTGCAGCCAGTTAGTCAGGCCAACCATGATTTTAGCCACCGGCGTACCGACCACGTAAATCATGACCAGACCGGTGATCAAACTCGCCACCAGAGGGATGATCAGTATCGGCTTCAGCGCTTCCATACTTTGCGGCAGGCGCAGTTTGTTGCTGATAAATTTCGCCACATAACCGGCCAGGAAACCAGCAATGATACCGCCAAGGAACCCGGCACCCGTACTAACGGCCAGCATCCCGCCAATCAGGCCCGGCGTCAGGCCAGGACGGTCAGCGATAGAGAAGGCAATAAAACCGGCCAGAACCGGCACCATCAGCGCGAAGGCGGAAGCTCCCCCGATTTGCATCAGCGCAGCGGCCAGCGTCCCTTTCACTTCAAAAGCTTTAATACCAAAAATAAAGGAGAGCGCGATACACAATCCACCTGCCACCACCATCGGCAACATGTAGGAGACACCGGTCAACAGGTGACGATAAGGACCGGCACCGGTTTCTTTCTTGCTACCGGAGGCCACAGAACCCTGTTTTTTCGGCTCAAAAATTTCTGCTTCAACCAGTGCCTTATCCAGCTCCTGCTTGGTCTTTTTCAGTGCCAGACCGGTCGAGGTGCGGTACATCGGCTTACCGGCAAACTTATCCAGATCCACTTCGATGTCAGCAGCAACAATCACCAGATCGGCCTGCGCCACCTCTTCTGGCGTAATGGCGTTACCGGCTCCCACAGAACCGCGAGTTTCAACCTTTACCCACCAGCCGCGTTTTTTTGCTTCACTTTCGATGGCTTCAGCTGCCATAAAGGTGTGCGCAACGCCGGTTGGACAGGCGGTGATGGCCACGATACGTTTCGGACCGTTACCCGCCACGGCTTTGGCAGGTGCCGCAACCGGTGCCACGTAAGGTTTTGCTTCTACAGCAGCACGTTGCAGGAAAGCTTCCGGTTCACGGATAGCCAGTGCAACATCACCAATAAATACTTTTTTATCGGTAAGCGCAGCATCAGCCGGTGCATGTTCACCGGCAATAACCACCAACTCCGCATCTGCGGCACTGTTTACAACGGTGTACCCTGCTTTCGCCGCAGCAGCAGCGAGCATATTTTTCGCCAGATGGCTGCGAGCCTGTCCGAGCGAACTGTCTATCATCAGCAGCGTTTTCATTCTGCCTCCTGCGGTCAGTTAAAAGGTTTTAAATCGACACGGGCCATCATCGCCGCAAGTTGCGGACGATCGGTGATACCCACATTGCTCTGGCTGACGGCCAAAGCAGCCACAGCGGTGGCCAGTCGTAAAGTGTGTTCGCTTGACTCACGCATTAGCAGACCGTAGATCAGCCCACCGACCATGGAGTCACCGGCACCCACGGTGCTGACGACTTCGCAAGCCGGCGGTTTAGCAATCCAGGCACCTGATGCGTTCACCCACAGCGCACCTTCGGCACCGAGGGAGATTACAACATGTGCGATACCCTGATCGCGCAGTGCATGGGCGGCTTCAACCACATCACTTAATTGCGGTAATTTGCGTCCCGCCCAGATTTCCAGCTCACGGCGGTTAGGTTTGACTAACCACGGCGCCGCTTTCAACCCGGCGACCAGTGCTTCACGGCTGCTGTCAAAGATGATGCACGGACACTGACTACGCAGTCGAATCATCCATTCAGTGAAAGCGTCCGGATCAACCCCAGCTGGCAGGCTGCCGCACACGGCGACCATATCGAACTGGCCCAGCCATGACAGGGAGTCAGTCACGAAGCGTTCCCAATCCTGGGGCGTAACGTTAAAGCCGGAGAAGTTAAAGTCGCTCACCTCGCCATCTTTTTCGGTCAATTTAACGTTAATACGCGTACGGCCTGACACCACCTGAAAACGGTTGGCAATGCCTAAATCACTGAACAAATGTTGGAAACCATCCTGGTTATCTTTGCCGAGGAAGCCACCGACGGTGACGTCGATGCCTAAATCTTTCAGCACTTTGGCAACGTTGATACCCTTGCCTGCGGCGTGCAGACCGGCAGTCTGTACCAGGTTAACTTCACCACGCTCGATCTCAGGGCAGTAACCCACCAGATCGTAGGCCGGATTTAAGGTAATAGTGGCGACTCTGCGGCTCATGCGCCCTCCCCAAGACCGGCAGCAATAGCTTCACCGATAGTTTTCAATGCGACTTCAGCTTCTTCACCCGTGGCGGTAAAGCGCAGGCGATGGCCTTTTTTCACTCCTAATGCCACCACTTTCATCAGGCTGCGACCGTTGGCCGGTTTACCACTACCGTCAAGGTTAGTCACAGTGATGTCGCTGTTGAACTGTTTGATGACGTTCACCAGTGCCGTCCCCGGACGCGCGTGCAAACCGTGTTCGTTACGGATAACAAATTCGGCTGTCAGTACATGATTCTCTTCCGCAACGTCGCGGGTAAGCAGGGCTAAAACGCCTACGGCATCCGCCGTCAGCAAGCGTTCAGCTTTTTGCGCAATCAACAGGTCACTCAGGTAATTCAACACATTCAGTGGCTGCTCATCCGCGACGGATATTGTCAGCAGCGCAGCGACAGTTTCCCCTTCCTGCTCAAAAGGCTGGGCAGCACGGCTGAAGGTTGCCGCACTTTGCAGGTTTCCTTCGGTACTGTCGCTAAGCCAGATACCCTGCCCCAGATTCAGCGGCTTACGGCTGATAACATCGCTGACAAACGCCGTGTCTACCGCACCTGTCTGCTGCAGGCGGCCTGCGTTCAGCGCCTGCAAGGTCATTAGATTATCGGCGGCAACATCAACAGCGATCAGCTGTGTGTCAAACTTGAACTCAGCAGCGCTCTTTTCGCCCATCAGCAAGCTGCGCAACTCATCCGCTGAATCAGTTTTAGCCATGCGTTCAGCCACACTGTCGTCACTCAGGACGTGTGTCAGCTGACGCAACAGACTCAAATGTTCGTCTGAACGTGCGGCGATACCGATAACAACGTATGCGGTTTGGCCTTCGCCCCACTCAATCCCTTGCGGAAACTGGAATACTTGCACACCAGTATTCAGTACCAAATCGCGGGTATCGGTGGTGCCATGGGGAATAGAGATACCGTTACCGAGATAGGTTGATGTCTGCAACTCACGCTGCAACATACCGTCTACATAACCTTCGCTGACGCGGCCTGCCTGCGTGAGCGCGGCGGCGACCTGACGAATGGCCTCCTGCTTATCGCTGGCGGCCGCACCGAGATGAATATCTTGCTGTGACAACTGGAACATAATTCTCCTCTCCTGCTGAATTTGAATCGTTTCAGCTTTATTGGGGAAAAAGGGGCGCTGCCAGATGGAAGAACTTATCGGACAACGCTGAAACGTTTCAGGCAGTCTTATTCCGGGCGATATTTAAATCAAGCATTCCCTGAAACGGCGTGTTGTTTCTTTGATGCCACGCACATTTTGTCTCGCAAAAACGTCTGCCTGTGACTTCCCTCCCACCAAAGCTGAACTCTGGCTGAAGCAAAAAATGGCGCTTATGAAAACTCGTATTCTGCTGCTACCCACTGACGATTAATCGTTCATTTTTTAACACATTGTGCGATTTCATTTATCAGTATGGCAAATACACCCCTGTTTACCTTTTTACTGTTTAAAACGGGTTTTTGTTTTTTTTAAACAGGCGTAATATTCGCGCGAAATTCACCCTCTTCCTGACCGGTTCAACTGCATATCATGTCAACATCCACCGCTTCTGCGCGCCGTTTACCAGACGTCACTTCGACGGCATTTCTGATCATTGCTTTTCTTACCGGCATCGCGGGGGCTTTACAGACGCCGACGCTGAGTCTGTTTCTGACGTCGGAGGTGCATGTCAGTCCCTTCATGGTCGGCATCTTTTTTACGGGAAGTGCGGTGATCGGCATTTTTGTCAGCCAGTTGCTGGCCAGTTGGTCAGATAAACGTGGGGACCGTAAAACACTCATTCTTTATTGCTGCCTGCTTGGCGCGGTGGCTTGTGTGTTGTTTGCTTTCAACCGAAATTATTTCATCCTGCTGTTTATTGGCGTGCTGCTTTCAAGCTTTGGTTCTACTGCCAACCCGCAGCTTTTCGCCCTGGCACGCGAACACGCCGAAAAAACCGGACGCGAAGCCGTCATGTTCAGCTCCATCCTGCGCGCCCAGGTTTCGCTGGCCTGGGTCGTCGGCCCGCCGCTGGCATTCGCGCTCTCGATGGGTTTTGGTTTTACGTTCATGTATACCGCCGCCATGCTGGCCTTTCTGCTGTGTGGCCTGATGGTATGGATGTTCCTGCCTTCCATGCCGAAAGCCATGATTAAGACCACCGCCACGCTGGAAGCACCACGACGCAACCGTCGCGATACCCTGCTGCTATTTGTCGCCTGTACGCTGATGTGGGCGGCCAACAGTATTTACCTCATCAACATGCCGCTTTACGTTGTGAATGAACTACATTTGCCGGAAAAGCTGGCCGGTGTGCTGATGGGCAGCGCGGCAGGTCTGGAGATCCCAACAATGCTGATCGCCGGTTATCTGGCAAGACAACTGGGAAAACGTTTCCTGATGCGCCTGGCGGTGATCGCTGGGGTGGCCTTTTATGGCGGCATACTGTTTATCACCGGTCCTATAGCGCTGATTGCTTTACAGCTGCTGAACGCGGTCTTTATCGGCATTCTGGCTGGTATTGGCATGCTCTACTTTCAGGATTTAATGCCTGGTCAGGCGGGGGCCGCAACAACGCTGTTTACTAACTCGACCCGTGCGGGCTGGATATTAGCCGGTTCATCGGCCGGGCTGGTGGCGCAGTTTTGGAGTTATCACGCGGTATTTTATGCGGCGTTTGCAATGGTACTCGGGTCAGTATTTTGTATCTGGCGGGTGAAAAATGTGGATGAAAAACCGGCAGAAGTGGAAAATGCCGTGGCTTAAGGCGCGGTATCGATTTCGAGTTGGGTCAGATAGATCAGCGCATCATCCCGGTGGCTGTGACACATTTCGCGGCTGGCCTGTAAACTGGCACACACCTTCGGGCGCAGCGGAGATGTAAAAATATTGCACAACAAGTTGTCGGCCAGATGAATACAGCGTGTATTGGCTGGCTTGCCATTAGGCATACCGGGAATGGGGCTGGAGATAGAGGGTGCGATGCAGCAGGCCCCACAATTGGTACGACAGTCCATCAGTGCCTCCGGCAGTATGTAGTGAGGCGCGACAATAGCAGTCGCCCTCACGCGTAACCAGTGAAATATTCACTCATTGAAACTTATTGGCTACGCTTATTTTTAACGGGCGCAACCTGACAGAGCAAAACGTTAACAAACGCCACTCTGACACGCTTTTACTCACTCTTTTTGTGCCGAAGTATTGCCTGAAATCTACGGCGCGAGTAACGTGTCGCAAAATATTTTCACTCTCTTATGACAGGTTCTTTATATGGCACGTGCTAACGAAATTAAACGCGGCTTCGTTGTTAACTACGACGGTAAATTGCTGCTGGTAAAAGACATCGATGTTCAAAGTCCAAGCGCGCGCGGTGCCAGCACCCTGTATAAAATGCGGTTTGCTGACGTGCGTACAGGTGGAAAAGTAGAAGAACGTTTTAAAGGTGATGACATCCTTGATACTGTCACCCTTACCCGCCGCCGGGTGAACTTCTCTTACGTTGATGGCGACGAATACATCTTTATGGATGATGAAGACTTCACGCCTTATACCTTTAACAAGGCCCAAATCGAAGAGGAACTGCTGTTCATTCCCGAAGAAGGTTTGCAAGGTATGCAGGTGCTGACCCTCGACAGCCAATTGTTAGCGCTTGAAATGCCACAAACTGTTGACCTGGAAATCATCGAAACTGCACCGGGTATCAAGGGAGCCTCAGCCAGCGCACGTAACAAACCTGCCGTCATGAGTACCGGGCTGAGCATTCAGGTGCCGGAATACTTAAGCGCTGGCGACAAAATCCGCATTCATATTGCAGAACGCCGTTACATGGGGCGCGCTGACTAAATCAGCCCGCACAATGGCTGTTGACTAAGAGCGCTCAGGCGCTCTTTTTTTGTCGCAAATGTTTACCTAAAAACGCCCCACTTTCTTCCCTCTTTCGATCTATATCACAAAAGCACATTGAATCTGGACTAACCAATTTTCATTTCTATCATATGACTTTACACTCGAAAACCTGTTTTATGACTGAAATGCCGCCAGCAAGCCCGCTTGCCGCACAACACTCATGACGAAAGTATTTTTGGCCTGACCAATTTTTGCCTTTTAATGTTATGGAGTAGTGCATGAAAACTATCGCTACAGAGTCACTGCCAGAAAATGTGCAATTACCCAAGTACGATCGCAGTGTGCTGAAAACGCGCATTGTGCATCTTGGCTTCGGGGCTTTTCACCGGGCACATCAGGCATTGCTGACCGACCGCGTGCTTAACAAACTCGGCGGGGACTGGGGATTTTGTGAAATCAGCCTGTTTGGTGATCCTACCCTGATTCAGTCGCTGCAACGTCAGGATAATTTGTTCACCGTGCTTGAGAAAGGCGCACAGGGAAACCAGGCCATTGTGGTGGGCTCAGTCCATGAGTCAATGCACGGTAGTGTAGATGGCCTCGCGGCGGTGATTGAAAAGATGGCCGAACCACAGGTAGCGATAGTGTCGCTGACGGTCACTGAGAAAGGTTATTGCATTGAACCTGGTAGCGGTGAACTGGATCTGAATCATCCACAAATACAGCAGGATTTAACGGGCCAGCATCCCCCTGCCACAGCGCCGGGCGTGCTGGTCGAAGCGCTGCGCATTCGTCATCAACGTGGGTTACCGGGCTTTACCGTGCTCTCATGTGACAACATTCCTGAAAACGGTCATGTCGTGAAAAAGGCCATTCTGGGTATGGCCAGAGCCCGCTCAGCGGAGCTTGCAGAGTGGATCGACAGCCATGTCACCTTCCCAAGTACCATGGTTGACCGGATTGTTCCTGCCGCCACCGAAGATACTTTGCATGAGATTGCTGAGGCGCTGGGCGGGGTGATTGATCCCTGTGGTATCGCCTGTGAGCCTTTCATCCAATGGGTCGTGGAAGACAATTTCGTCGCCGGACGCCCGGCGTGGGAAGAGGCAGGCGCACAGCTGGTAGTGGATGTTCTCCCCTTTGAGCAGATGAAACTGCGCATGCTTAATGGCAGCCACTCGTTTTTGGCTTACCTTGGCTATCTGGCGGGATATCAATATATCAATGAGTGTATGGAAGATGCCCATTACAAACAGGCAGCCCATCGCCTGATGTTACAAGAGCAAGCGCCCACGTTGAACGTTGAAGGCGTTGATTTAAAAGCTTATGCCGATAGCCTGATTGAACGCTATTGCAACACCGCGCTCAAACACCGCACCTGGCAGATTGCCATGGATGGCACAATGAAACTCCCGCAGAGGATGTTGGACTCTGTGCGCTGGCATCTCACCCATGGCGGTCCTTTTGAGTGTCTGGCATTGGGTGTGGCAGGCTGGATGCGTTACGTCGGCGGGATAGACGACGCGGGTAATGCTATTGAAATTAAAGATCCTATGGCAAAACAACTGACCGAGATTGTCGCTTCTACGGTTGACGGGGAAGCAAGGGTCAACGCCCTGCTGGCGATAACCTCTGTATTTGGCGAGCAGTTACCCTTAAATGCAACAGCCGTCACCGCAATCCAACAGGCCTATGCCAGTTTGCAGCAATATGGTGCGAAACAGAGCGTTGCCCGGCTGGTGGCTTAACGCAGGCTGCACATCTCATTGATGCAACGCAAAGGCTGCCGCTGGCAGCCTTTATTCATTTAAAGCAGCAGGAACGGATTTAAACAAAAAGCCATCAAATGCCGGATCTTCCGCATCAGAGACTTCAAGCAGCATGATTTTTACGTTTTCCAGATGTTGCCACATGGCCTGCTTAGCCGCTTTCGGGTCACGCCTCAATACAGCCTGCAGAATTTTTTGATGGTCCAACAGCCATTGTTGATCGTGGCTGCTTTTACCGACATGCTGCTGGATGCCCTGCCACATCGGGCTGTGCTTACGGATCTGCCATAAATCCGCCACCATATTAGCCAGCACTGAGTTTTGTGAAGATTGCGCCAGTAAAGTATGGAAAAGCTCGTCCGCCGTTTCATCTGCTTCTCCGCGTTCAATAAACCCTCGCTCCAAATCAATGGCATCTCGCATTTTAAGGATGTCGGTTTTAGTGGCCTGCATCGCCGCAAATGCGGCTACCTCACTTTCCAGCAATTGCCGGGCTTGTAAGAGTTCAAACGGCCCGTAGCCGCTGTCTCCCCGGAATGGACTCGCTTCGGGCTGACGCGAAAGCACGTACACACCCGAGCCCTTGCGTACGTCGACCACCTTCTCCAACTCCAGCATAATTAGAGCCTCGCGCACGACGCTTCGGCTGACCGAGAAGGTTTCAGCAATGTCACGCTCAGGCGGCAGGCGATCGCCGCTCAGATAATCTCCGGCCTCTATCGCACTGCGTAATTTTCCAGCGATTTCCTGATAAAGTCGCATCACACTGTCCTGGAACGAATAATTGGTCAGGCAAATTAATCACACGAGGATTTGCTTAAATGCCTAAAAATGAGGAGGAAGTATATCACGGCAAGGAATTGAGTCGCGTTCAGCAACTTGAAAGTGTCGGTGAAGTCAACATTGGATAGGCCAACAGTAAAAACCTATCAGACCATGAATAGCGCAGGAGAACAATCTGCGCCATTCATCACCTCTGCTACTCATTTCATATCGGACTTTAATTATAGTTCACTGTCATTATTGCCAGATGAGGATTGTTTTTAATGTGCTGTGTTGTTACGTGTCCCAATGATTTGGGTAACGTAAAATTAGGCAGATTACCCGACGCGAGCGTTTGCGTCTGAACTATATTTTTTCCGTCTCGATAACAATGTGTTGTCACATTATCCTGACTACTACTGATAGAGCATGCATCTTCAACAATGGCACCGTAGAAGTGGATGGTACCGCTTGAAGAACCAACTACTGCTTGTGTCATCCCTGAGGTAAAAAGTCCAAAAAACAGGATCATCGCTAATCTGCTCATGGCCACCTCGCTATAAGTCTTAACTCATCATTAACATTAGAATAACTTCACTTAATAACTAGGATTTTTCGCACAAAAAAAATCAAAATTTCTCAAGTGAAATAACCACTACGTGCGATTAATCGGCACAAAAGTGGATTTTCTTAAGCGCTGACGGCATCTTATTGATCTTATTCTTCATGTCCCAATGCGCAGACATGATAAAGGTCAATTATTTCAGTAGGATAAGATGCGCGCACTAAATGGAGTTTCGGATGACAAAAATCAACCTCATTACCGGTTTTCTGGGCAGTGGTAAAACCACCACTCTTCGCCACCTGTTGGCACAAAAGCCGGAAGGCGAGAAGTGGGCCGTACTGGTTAATGAATTTGGTGAAGTGGGTATTGATGGTGCGCTTCTGGCGGACAGCGGTGCAGTGCTTAAAGAGATCCCCGGTGGCTGCATGTGCTGCGTAAATGGGCTGCCAATGCAGGTAGGCCTGAATATGCTGCTACAGCAATCAAAGCCTGACCGTCTGCTGATTGAGCCCACCGGACTGGGTCATCCCAAGCAAATTCTCTCTTTATTATCCTCTGAGGTTTACAGTAACTGGCTGACCCTCAATGCATCGCTATGCCTGCTCGATGCCCGCAATCTCAGCGATCAGCGCACCGTGGAAAATGAAAATTTCCGTGACCAGCTGGCCGCGGCCGACGTGGTAGTGGCCAACAAATCTGACACCTATTCAGAACAGGACTATCAGGCACTGGCTGCATGGCAAAACCAATGGGCTGGGGAGCGGGAAGTGATTATCACGTCGAATGGCACCGTGGATACTGCCCTGCTCGACCGCCCGCGTCTGAATCTGGCGCAACTTCCCGACGGCGCGCATCACCATGCCCAGGCTTCAACCCGCGGGCTTGCAGCGCTGAGCCTGCCCGGAAATCAGCGCTGGCGGCGTGCGCTGAATCAGGCTGACGGCTACTCAAGCTGCGGCTGGATTTTTGATGCCGACACCGTATTTGATACCATTGATATACTCGAATGGGCTCGCCTGGCCCCCGTGGATCGCGTTAAGGGTGTTGTGCGTATTAAGGAAGGGACGTTGCTGGTAAACCGCCAAGGTCAGGATCTGCAAATAGAAACGCGGCCAGGTGACCCTTTGGACAGCCGGATTGAGCTTATCACCCGTGACGAAGCCCAATGGAATGTGCTGCAATCTTCTTTGTTGAAGATTCGTTTAGGTTAGGCGGCTTAACGTATCGCCCTTCTATAATAATTAACATTCGCTAAATAACAGGTTTCTATTTATGTGGCGTCGCAATCTTCCTGCAATCCTGCTGCTCAACGTCATGGGCATCGCGCTTTTTCTGTCGTATTACCTGCCAGCTAATCATGGTTTTTGGTTTCCGATAGACTCTTCTATTTTCTTCTATTTCAACCGTCATCTGGCGACCAATGTGACTTTCCTGCACGTGGTGGCAATCACCAACAACCGCGCTTTTGACGGAATCTCACTGCTGGCGATGGGGTTGCTCTACTTATTCTTCTATATAAAGCGTGATACCGCTGAACGCCGCCGGATGATTATCATTGGTTTTGTGATGCTGTTGACCGCTGTGGTACTTAACCAGTTGGGACACCTGTTGCCCGTCAGCCATAAAAGTCCTTCCCTGAGCTTCCCGGGCGTTAATCGCGTCAGTCAGCTGATTGGAATTCCTACCAAAGACTCCTCTGGCGACAGCTTTCCCGGTGATCACGGCATGATGCTGATTGTGTTCAGCTGCTTCATGCTGCGTTATCTGGGAAAAGGCGCTTTTGCAGTGGCGTTGGTGATCACCCTCATCTTCTCATTACCACGCATTATGATCGG
Source organism: uncultured Enterobacterales bacterium (assembly GCA_946478305.1). Lineage (GTDB taxonomy): Bacteria > Pseudomonadota > Gammaproteobacteria > Enterobacterales > Enterobacteriaceae > Ewingella. The sequence goes on along the minus strand of CAMLBO010000032.1, from coordinate 25,311 downwards.
CGCGCACTGGTTTACTGATATCGCAGTGGGCTCCCTGTCTGTGGTTCTGATCGGCGCCAGCTGGTGGTTAATGACTCCGGCCTGTGATGGATTGGTTAACTGGCTGGATCGTCATTTGCCTCAATTACGACCTCATTGAGGCAATTCAGAAAAGCCAATACTTTTAACCGCCATACGTAAATGTTATGGCCTGAACGTTATTTCTGCGCTGCGTCAGGCCATTCTCATAGATAAGTTATCGCATAGCTTTTTCAGATTTTTGTCTTAAAGGCCGGTTATCTGGCCGTTTTAAGCCAAAAACGCATAAATATCACCCATCATTTATTACATTAACGCTAACATAACGTTACATCACAATTTCATATAAAAAATCCCGCAAAACCTCTCGCAATCCCCTATTCATTACGGTAATCTCCAATGCGTTTGCATAGAAATGTGGCATAAACGGCTTGATTCCAGAAAAAATGTGCGCTACAGCACGTTTCCCTGTCCAAGTGTTTGGCGCCTCTGTATGCAGCAGGTACTCTCGCTTCGTTTGGCAATTTATAACGATTTAATCGTTAAGGACATCAAGGGATAACAACAACAATGGTCAAGTCTCAACCGTTTATGAGATATATAACGCGGATAATTCCCGCGATTGGCGCAGCAATTATTCTCACTGCGTGTAGTGGCACACATTCTTCGAACACAGAAAACGCGCAAACTGATATGCGTGCAGTAAATGACAAAGATGGTCTTCTACTGCAAGCCTCTCAGGATGAATTCGAAGCAATGGTTCGTAGCGTCAACGTAAAATCCAAAATCATGGATCAATATGCTGACTGGAAAGGCGTTCGTTATCGGTTAGGTGGTGACAGCAAGCGTGGTATCGATTGCTCAGCCTTCGTTCAGGTAACATTCCGCGAACAATTCGGTATGGATTTGCCTCGTTCTACTTATGAACAGGAAGAAAAGGGCAAGAAAATCCAACGCACTAAACTGCGTGCGGGTGATCTGGTTCTGTTCCGTGCAGGCTCTACGGGACGTCACGTAGGCATTTATTTAGGTAATGATCAGTTTGTTCATGCTTCAACCAGCAATGGTGTGATGATTTCAAATCTGAACGAAACTTATTGGAATAAACGTTTCCGTGAAGCAAGACGTGTTTTAGCCAGTGGTGAGCACAGCTAACTAAAGCATCTACTCTTGTTGTCCCAAGCCAAGCGAATAAAAAAGACGTCATCCATTGGATGGCGTTTTTTTTTGCTCGTTGTAACCGCTTTTTAAAAACCTCCACTCCAGTTTATTTAATGACTGCTATTCATTGCGTTACGTTATACTTCTAATTCCGTAACATCATGAGTGAAGGTTGATAAAATGGGGTTGAAATCGGCTCTCACCCACACCGTTTTACCCAGACGCAGTTATCTGATTAAAAGTCTTATTGCCGCCACTTTGCTCTTTTTTGTTTTCAGTGCTGCAACCTTGTATGTCATTGCATTAAAGAATGAACAGCAGCAGCAACTCATCGGAGCGCGAACGGCACAATTCAGTGCCACCTATCTGCAAAATCTTACGGATACCATGAAGCGTCTTAGCCAGTTACCGGGGGGAAGCTGCGATATGGCCGAAGATCAGTTGAGCCGTGATGCCGCACTAACGCTGGGTGTCAGGGATTTTTTGCTGGTTCGTGATGGTCTGGTTTATTGCTCCTCGGCTACGGGAGAAATGACGCTTGCTGTTGAAGATATCTTCTCAGGATTGGACTGGCATAAACCTCTGGATATTCAGCTTGAGCAAGGCACCAGCTTCGTTCCCAACCGGCCGGTCATTGCCATTTGGTATCGCGATCCTGATTCTGAGGGCAGCGGCGTACTGGCGACGCTCGAGCTCACGCTCTCACCTTATATGCTCTTTGCCCAAACTGACGAAGGCTATCATGGTTTTGCGTTAATCATAGGTGATAACGCTCTAACCTCACATAACACCACTCTCATAGCCGTCAAAGATCTGCCCCACTCGCACTATTCCGAAATCAGAGTGGGGGATTACCCATTTACGTTAAGGCTCTACGCCCCGCAAATCACCGGTGAAAATATCCGCTTTACCCTGCTGGCGGCCCTGCTGTTAAGCCTGATGGTCGGGGCGTTGATCTATTTTACCCTGGTAAGCCGCCACAGCCCGGAGCGCGAAATTATGCGCGCTCTAAGAGACGGCCAGTTCTTTGTCGAATACCAGCCGGTGATGGAAACTCAGAGCCTGAAAGTCGCAGGGCTTGAGGCCCTGATGCGCTGGCAACATCCGTTCGAAGGGCGAATCCCGCCGGATATTTTCATCAGCTACGCCGAGTCACAGGGTATGATTGTCCCCTTAACGCAGCGCATGATGCAGCTGGCGGCTGAAGACGCACACCGCCTTCAACAAGTGATGCCATTTAAGGCTAAATTCGGTATCAACATTTCGCCACACCATATGAATAAAGTCAGCTTCCGCGACGACGTGATGAATTTCCTCTCCGCCATGCCGGAAAACCACTTCCAGATAGTGTTTGAAATTACTGAGCGCGGCATGATCGATAACGAAAACGCCATGCGGGAATTCAATTGGCTGCGTCGCCAGGGGATTGAAATTGCTATCGATGATTTTGGTACTGGCCACAGTGCATTAATTTATCTCGAGAAATTCACACTGGATTATCTCAAGATCGACCGTGGATTCGTGATGTCCATCGATCAGAACACGTTAATCGCGCCGGTACTGGACACCGTTTTGAAGCTGACTGAAGAGCTGAAACTGAAAACAGTAGCCGAAGGGGTGGAAACCGTGCAGCAGGCAGAATATCTGCGAAAGCATGGCGTTACCTTATTGCAGGGATATTTGTACAGCAAACCGTTATCAGCTGAGGAGCTGATGCATTTCACTGTAGAGGTGAATGGCGGGAATATAGTGCTGGAAAAGTGACCAGTGGTGACCTCTGCCCCTGTCACACAATTTCTCCTGCTCACATTTTTTGTCTTAGACTCTCTTTAAGAGTGTGGTACAACAGCCAAAATCAGCGGGTAAAGGGTAATTGTTTCAATCACTTTACCCGAGGTCCCGCCCTCATATACCGGCAGATTTGCACGCAACCAGTCAGACATTGCAGTGAAATCCCGCCGTTTTAGCCGGAGTTTTCAGGATGTTTTTGCGACTCTTTTGCGTAGCCCTACTGTCCGTGATAAGCCTTGGTGCTCAGTCTGAAACCATTCAGGACAGCTACGCTTTTGCGATTTTGGGTGAGCCCAAATACGACGCCAACTTCAGCAATTTTGACTACGTCAATCCGGCGGCGCCCAAGGGCGGCACTATCCGTCTTGCGGCCATCGGCACCTACGATAACTTCAACCGTTATGCCTCGCGGGGTAACGCTGCGGCGCGCTCAGATACCCTGTATGACAGCCTGTTCACCACTTCCAGCGATGAGATTGGCAGTTATTATCCGCTAATTGCTGACTCAGCTCGCTATGACAGCCATTTCCGCTGGGTGGAAGTCGATATCAACCCGCATGCCCGCTTCCATGACGACAGCGCTATCACCGCCAATGACGTCGCCTTCACTTTTAAAAAATTCATGACGGAAGGAGTACCGCAATTTCGCGTGGTCTACAAAGGCGTCGAAGTGAAAGCCATCTCGCGTCTCACGGTCAGAATTGTTCTGCCACGTCCCGATAAAGACATGATGCTCGGCCTGCTGGGGCTGCCCATATTGCCGCAGAAATTCTGGGAAAAACATAAGTTCAACGAGCCGTTGGCGGTACCACCATTAAGCAGCGGGCCCTACCGTATCAGTGACTATAAACTGGGTCAGTACGTCACCTATTCGCGGGTACCGGATTATTGGGCAGCCAATCTGCCGGTCAACCGCGGGCGCTATAATTTCGATACCATCCGCTATGACTATTATCTTGACGACAACGTCGCCCTGGAAGCTTTCAAGTCGGGTGCGTTCGATTTCAGAATGGAACCCTCCCCGAAAAACTGGGCGGTGCAGTATCAGGGCGCCAACTTCAGTAAGAATTATATCGTCAAACAGGATCAGCAGAATCAGGCTGCCCAAGACACCCGCTGGCTGGCCTTCAATCTTCAACGCCCGCAATTCAGTGACCGACGGGTGCGCGAAGCTATTACGCTGGCGTTTGATTTCGACTGGATGAATAAAGCCCTCTATTACAACGCGTACCAACGGGCTGACAGCTATTTCCAAAACACGGATTACAGGGCGAAGAGTTACCCTGATTCGGCGGAACTGGCGTGGCTTGCGCCGTTGAAGGGAAAAATACCTGACGAAGTCTTCACTACTCTGTATCAGCCTCCTCACTCTGACGGCAGCGGCAATGATCGCGCCAATCTTCTTAAAGCCACCGACCTGCTCAAACAGGCTGGTTGGGTGGTGAAAGACCAACAGCGGGTTGATGAGAAAACGGGCAAACCCTTCACCTTTGAGTTACTGCTGCCAAGCGGTGGCAATGCGCAATATGTTCTGCCTTTCCAGCACAATTTACAGCGTCTGGGAATCAACATGACGATTCGCGAAGTCGACAGCTCCCAGTTTGTCCAGCGCATGCGCCGGCGTGACTACGATATGCTGCCGACGGTTTACCCTGCCACGCCCTATCCGAGCGCCGACTTACAAATCGTCTGGAACAGTAAATACATTGACTCGACCTATAACAAACCCGGCGTGAAGGATCCGGCAGTCGACCAATTAACCAATCAAATCGCTGCCCATCAGGGGGAACCGGATACGCTGCTCGCGCTGGGACGAGCACTGGACCGGGTGCTGACCTGGAACATGTATATGATCCCGATGTGGTACAGCAACCACGAACGCTATGCCTATTGGGACAAATTCTCCATGCCAGCGGTCCGACCGGCTAACGGTCTGGAACTCGATACCTGGTGGTATGACATGAACCGGGCAGCCCGTTTGCCGGCTGAGCGTCGTTGAGGAGCCTGCCGTGACCCGCTATTTATTGCGACGCCTGCTGCTGGTGATCCCTACTCTCTGGGCCATCATCACCATTAACTTTTTTATTGTGCAGATAGCACCCGGCGGACCGGTTGATCAGGCTATCGCTGCCATTGAAATGGGCCAAAGCAACGGATTACCTGGCAGCGGAGGCGGTGGAGGTACCGGTAAGGCTGCGCCAGGGATTGCACAGGTCGGTGACAGTCATTATCGGGGGGCGCGCGGGCTGGATCCGGAAGTCATTGCTGACATTACGCGCCGCTTCGGTTTTGATAAACCGTTGCAAGAGCGTTACTTCGACATGCTGTGGAGTTACCTACGTTTTGATTTTGGTGATAGCTTGTTTCAGGGGGCGTCGGTGATGCAACTGGTGAAAAGCAGTTTGCCGGTATCCATTAGCCTCGGCCTGTGGAGTACGCTGATTATCTATCTGGTGTCCATCCCTCTTGGCATCCGTAAAGCGGTAAAAAATGGCAGCGCGTTTGATAACTGGAGCAGTACGCTGATCATTGTGGGTTATGCAGTACCCTCTTTTCTTTTTGCCATTCTGCTTATCGTGCTGTTCACCGGTGGCAGCTATCTTGACTGGTTCCCGCTGCGTGGCCTGACTTCGCCGAATTTCGATCAGTTACCCTGGTATGGAAAAGTCACCGACTACCTTTGGCATATTACGCTGCCAGTGCTGGCCACGGTGATTGGCGGGTTCGCCACCCTGACGATGCTAACCAAAAACTCCTTTATGGATGAGGTAAGAAAACAATATGTGGTGACCGCGCGGGCCAAGGGGTTGAGTGAGAAAAAGATCCTCTATCGCCACGTTTTCCGCAACGCCATGCTGCTGGTGATTGCCGGTTTTCCGGCCATATTTATCAGCATGTTTTTTACGGGCTCACTGCTTATCGAAGTGATGTTTTCCCTGCACGGGCTTGGATTGCTGGGTTATAACGCCATCGTGCAACGCGATTTCCCGGTGATGTTTGGCACGCTCTATATCTTTACCCTGATTGGTCTGCTGCTAAATATCATCAGCGATATCACCTACACGCTGGTAGATCCTCGCATCGACTTTGAGGACCGCCAGTCATGATAATAAGCCCCCTGAACCAAACACGCTGGTCCCGTTTCCGGGCTAATTCACGCGGTTTCTGGTCGTTGTGGATTTTCCTGCTGATGTTTATTCTGTCGCTGTTATCCAATGTGATTGCCAACGATAAACCGCTGCTGGTGAACTATCAGGGTCATATTTATGCTCCGTTCATCTTCAATTACAGCGAAACGACCTTCGGTGGCGAACTGGAGACACCGGCAGACTATCAGGACCCTTACGTAATTAAACACATTGAGCAGCGCGGCTGGGCAGTGTGGGCCCCTCTCCGCCACAGTTTTAATTCCATCAACTTCAATACCCAACGTCCCTTCCCTGCTCCGCCTTCAGCACAGAACTGGCTTGGCACCGACAGCAGCGGCCACGACGTGCTGGCACAACTGCTTTATGGTATGCGCATTTCGCTGTTCTTCGGCATTTTGCTGACTCTGCTTACCTCATTGATAGGTGTAACAGCAGGTGCGGTGCAGGGTTATTACGGGGGAAGAGTGGATCTGGTAGGACAGCGCTTGATTGAAGTATGGTCAGGCATGCCGACGCTGTTTCTCATCATTATGTTGTCGAGTGTAGTGCAACCGAACTTCTGGTGGCTGCTGTTGATAAGCGTACTTTCTGGCTGGATGATTCTGGTGGGTGTGGTGAGGGCTGAGTTCCTGCGGACGCGAAATTTCGACTATATCCGCGCCGCTCAGGCGATGGGCGTCAGTGATCGTATGATCATGCTGCGCCATATGTTACCGAACGCGATGGTGGCGACCCTCACCTATCTGCCGTTTATTCTTTGCGGTTCCATCACCACGCTGGCTTCACTGGATTTTCTCGGTTTCGGTCTGCCGCTCGGTTCACCGTCGCTGGGCAACCTGCTGCTGGAGGGCAAAAATAATCTGCAGGCCCCCTGGCTCGGCATCAGTACTTTTGTTTTATTAGCGACCCTGCTCTCATTGCTGATTTTTATCGGCGAAGCAGTGCGCGACGCTTTTGATCCGGCATCTCTGCCTCAGACACGTTATAAGAAGGCCCCCTGATATGGCGACGTCGCCCCTGTTAAGCATTCAGAATCTGAGCGTGGCCTTCCATCAGGGTAATGCCTTGCATCAGGTTGTCAGCGATGTTTCGCTCAATATAGATGCCGGTGAAACACTGGCGCTGGTCGGTGAGTCAGGTTCCGGCAAGAGCGTCACCGCACTGTCAATACTGCGCCTGCTGCCAACCGTGAGTTATCCGCAGGGTGACATTCAATTTGCAGGGCAGTCGCTGCTACATGCCACAGAGAGTGAACTGCACCGCGTTCGTGGTAACCAGATTTCGATGATTTTTCAGGAGCCGATGGTGTCACTGAATCCACTGCATAACATTGAAAAACAGCTGGCGGAAGTGTTGTCGTTGCACCGGGGAATGCGCCGCGAAGCCGCACGCGGAGAAATCATCAGTTGCCTGGATCGTGTGGGTATTCGCAATCCAAAATCCCGGCTGGGTGATTTCCCCCATCAACTCTCCGGCGGTGAACGCCAGCGCGTCATGATTGCCATGGCCGTGCTGACGCAGCCCAAATTGCTGATTGCCGATGAACCCACCACCGCGCTGGATGTCTCGGTACAGGCGCAAATCCTAAAATTGCTGAACGAGCTAAAACAAGAACTGGGTATGACCATGATGTTCATTACCCATAACCTGAAAATCGTTCGCCAGTTGGCAGATAACGTGGCAGTAATGCAACAGGGCCATGTGGTTGAACAACAACCGCGTAACGCACTGTTCAGCCAGCCAAAGCATGCTTACACCAGACAGCTGTTACAGGCTGAGCCACAGGGGCATCCGCGCACGCTGGAGGCGCACCAGCCTGTTTTGCTCGAGGTGAGAGATCTTAGCGTCAGCTTTGCTCAAAAACGTGGTCTGCTACGTCGTACAGTCAGTGAGAAACGGGCAGTGAATCAGCTGAGCTTTTGTCTGCGGCGTGGTGAAAGTGTCGGCGTAGTCGGCGAGTCGGGTTCCGGAAAAAGCACAACCGGGCTGGCCCTGCTGCGCCTGCTGAGCTCACAGGGTGAGATTGTGTTCGACGGCCAGCCATTGCACCGCTTTAACCGCCGTCAGATGCTGCCTTTTCGCCGCCGTATCCAGGTCGTGTTTCAGGACCCTCACTCAGCGCTTAATCCGCGTTTTAATGTCATGCAGATCATCGCCGAAGGGCTGCTGGTGCATCAGACACTCACCGAGCATCAGCGCGAGCAGCGGGTCATTGAAGCGATGCGTGAAGTCGGCCTTGATCCCGCCACCCGGTACCGTTATCCGGCAGAGTTTTCTGGGGGTCAGCGCCAACGTATCGCCATTGCCAGGGCGCTGATCCTGCAACCTGAACTGCTGATTTTAGATGAACCCACATCATCGCTTGATAAATCAGTACAAGCGCAGATTCTGGTCATCCTGAGAGATTTACAGCAACGGCTGGGATTATCTTACCTGTTTATCAGTCATGACCTGCAGGTGGTACGCACGTTATGCCATCAGCTGATTGTGCTACGGGAAGGGGAAGTGGTCGAACAAGGCGAATGTGAGGCGATTTTCAGCGCACCTGCGCATGCCTATACGCGGGAGTTACTGTCACTCTCGGCATTAACTCACTGAAGGGTAAAGCAAAGCAAAAGGAACGTCAGAACGGATAGAGCGCTGAAACTGTTTCAGCGATAGCCGCGCCGGTATTTTTCAGGCGGCATAGCGTGGCACTTTCGTCGTCACGCTTAACAAACAGGCAGGGTTCACCGTCATATTCCACTACGGCACTTTCAACCTGAATTTCCTGTAGACATTCGGTGAGCATTCGCATCACCTGCCAGGCCACATCACCCTCGTGGCTCAATAACTTGAGTCCAATAAGGTTGGTTCCTTCCTCGCTGCCAGGCAGCGGAATCGGTTCAACTTTGATACCTGCAAAACCCGATAACCATCGGTAACTTTGCGGTAAGCGATGTACTACCGAATGTTGGATATTATTCACGTCAATCCCCAGATGATGATTTATTTAAACAAATCATTCACACAATCACTACATACATACCAAGTTATAGACGATCGGTCGTCAACGCGCCCGTACAATTTCGAAAATAATTAACATATTTGTAACGTCGCCAAACGAAAAACACAACCAGTCGCTGATTTTATGTCCAGCTCAGCGCCATTCTGCGAGCCAGATCTCATTTTGGGTTATTTGTAACCTTTTTCCCCTTATATCTCAACCAATTTCATGTATTAACGCCACCAATTAGAATCTTTTCATTTACAAAAAATGAACAATTTAACCAATCCCTTTATATCGAAATCGACGAGTGACCATTAAATCTCAATCAGTTAACCAGAAATACTGAAAAAAACGATGGTGCTCATTATGAGCTTTAACCCTAAAACGTACCATTTGGTTAAAAATCTTATTGTTGCATAACAAGGATAAAATTGTGATTGGATGTTAAATAATTCGCACGATTTGTTTGCATGCTTTCCTGTGTTTAGGCTTATCATCCGCACCGTTTTTAATAGTTCTCCTTTTCCCAGGGCCACTTTGGCTCACACCCCAACACCAGCGAGATATGAGATGGACAACAATCCTTCACTTATTGAGAGCAATACACCCGAAAATGGTACCGGTTTCAGTCGCCGTGACATGCTGAAAGGCTTGACCTCTGCAATGGTTGCCACCACCCTGCTTGGCTTCCCGTTCCTTTCACAGGCGGAGAAAGAGACGGCGACCACTTCCCCGGTTATTTTTGGCCAGTTTTATCGGGTCTCTCAGGCGGTGACAGAACATACAAATCTAAGCGAAGGCGCTTCTGCGCGAATTTTCAATGCATTCTTCCGCAGCCAGCCAGATTTTCCCGTTCAGGTAAACAAACTTCATGCGCTGGTCAAAAACGATCAATCTGCATCTCAGTTGCAGGAAGTGGCGAAACAGCAAGGCTTAGGTGACTTGCTGACCAGTATCGTCACCGCTTGGTATACCGGCACTGTCGGTCATGGTATCGATTCCATATTAATATCCTATAAAGATGCGCTGATGTACCGCCCGGTAAGCGATGGTCTGATTGTGCCGACCTACTGTGGCAATGGTCCTTTATGGTTTACCGCCGCGCCGCCTGCAGCCGCGATGCCTGAATCGATGAACGCCGACCGTTTTGGGCCGGTAAACACCAAGACTGATGTGAGCAAAGCCTGATGAAGAAACCAGAATTTATGGCGAACGGTGATGCGTCCGCAGATGTGATTGTTGTCGGTTCCGGCGTGGTCGGTGGCATGATTGCCGATCAACTGGTCAGCCAAGGGTTTTCGGTGCTGGTTCTGGAAGCCGGTTTACGGATCGAACGCGCCCAGGCAGTGGAAAACTGGCGCAATATGCCTTTTGAAAACCGTGCCGGTTCGGATTACCAGGGACTCTACCCGCAATCCGAAAATGCCCCTGCACCACTCTATTTCCCGGAAAATAACTATGTGCATCTAACCGGACCGAGTGCCAGCAGCTTTAAGCAGGGTTATCTGCGCACCGTCGGCGGGACCACCTGGCACTGGGCTGCCTCCTGTTGGCGTCACGTGCCTAACGATTTCAAAATGAAGACGCTGTACGGCGTCGGCCGCGACTGGCCGATCTCCTATGACGAGCTCGAACCCTATTATTGCCGTGCGGAAGAAGAGATCGGCGTTGCTGGCCCGAATGATCCAGCCCTGCAATCCCCCTCCGAGCGCAGTAAACCTTATCCAATGGAACAGGTCCCGTACGGCTATGGCGATACCCGCTTCGCAGAAGTCGTGAACCCGCATGGTTACCGCTCTGTGCCGATCCCACAGGGCCGCAGCACCCGTCCGTGGAATGGACGCCCGACCTGCTGCGGAAACAATAACTGTCAGCCCATTTGCCCGATTGGTGCGATGTACAACGGCATTGCCCACGTTGAACGCGCCGAAAACAAAGGTGCCGTCGTACTGGCTGAGGCCGTGGTGTACAAAATCGACACCGATGCAGACAACAACATCACCGCCGTTCATTGGCTCGATAATAAAAAGCAGTCGCACAAAGCCACCGGCAAAGTGTTCGCCCTGGCCTGTAACGGTATCGAAACCCCGCGCCTGCTTTTGATGGCCGCCAACGATAAAAACCCTAACGGCATCGCCAACTCGTCCGACCATGTTGGCCGTAACATGATGGACCACTCCGGATTCCACTGTACCTTCATCGCGCAAGAGCCGCTGTGGATTGGCCGTGGTCCGGCGCAGAGCAGCTGTCTGGTTGGCCCACGTGACGGTGAGTTCCGCAAAGAGTATTCCGCCAACAAGATGATACTCAACAACATCAACCGTGTGATCCCCGCAACCTCTAAAGCGTTGCAGATGGGCCTGGTCGGTAAGGAACTGGATGAAGAGATCCGCCGCCGCACCATTTATGGCGTGGACTTGTCCATCAGCCTCGAACCGCTACCCGATCCTGAAAACCGCCTGACACTCAGCACCACGCGTAAAGATCCGCATGGCCTGCCGTGTCCGGATATTCATTACGACGTGGGTGACTACGTGCGTAAAGGTGCCGAAGCAGCACATAGACAACTGGAGCACATTGGCCAACTGTTCATGGCTGACGAGTTCAACATCACCACCAGTCTGAATGCTAATAACCATATTATGGGCGGCACTATTATGGGCAGCGATCCGAAAGACTCGGTGGTTAACGGCAATTGCCGCGCCCATGACCACGCCAATCTGTGGCTACCGGGAGGTGGCGCGATCCCTTCTTCCAGCGTCGTGAACAGTACCTTGACCATGGCCGCACTGGGCCTGAAAGCCGCTGATGATATGGCGAAGAAACTGGCAGGTGACGCATGAGAAATTTGCTGTTTAAAAGCGTCACCGCCGCGTTGCTGGGTTGGCTGTTAAGTAGCGCCGCACTGGCCGCAGACGATCAGGCGGAACTCGCGCGTCAGGGCAAGTGGGTTGCCACCGCCGCCGACTGCCAGGCCTGTCATACCAACCCCGAAGGCGGTAAGCCATTCGCGGGTGGCTACGCGATTCACTCGCCGATGGGCACGATTTTCACCACCAATATCACGCCGTCGAAAACCTTTGGTATCGGTAATTACACCGAGGAGCAGTTCGCGCGCGCGGTGCGTCAGGGCGTTCGGCCTGACGGTAAGAATCTTTACCCCGCGATGCCGTATACCTCATACAGCCATATGAGCGATGAAGATATCAAGGCGATGTACGCCTATTTCCAGCAGGATGTTCAGCCGGTGGAAACCCCGACCGAAGAGACTGCTCTGCCATTCCCGTTCAATATGCGTATTGCGATGGCGGGCTGGAATATGATGTACCTCGACAGCACGCCGTTTAAGCCGGATGCCAGCAAAAGTGCCGAATGGAACCGCGGGGCCTATCTGGTCAACGGTGCTGGCCACTGTGATACCTGCCATACACCGCGTAATCTGATGATGGGTTCCGTGAGCGACAAACCGCTGGCAGGCGGGATGGTCGGCCCGTGGTATGCGCCAAATATCAGTTCGGATCCCGTTAGCGGTATTGGGAACTGGTCTCAGGCACAGCTGGTGGAATACCTGAAAACCGGCCGTACTGCCGGTAAAAATCAGGCTGCCGGGGGTATGGCAGAGGCCGTGCAAAACAGCCTGCAATACATGCCGGATGCAGACCTGAATGCCATTGCCTTTTACCTGAAAAACAGTACGCCGGTTCGTGATCCACGCGATACTCAGGCGGCCGACACCTTCGGTAAACCGGTGAATGTCGAAGAAGGTTTACGCGGCGCACACCCTGCCAACGCTAATAGTACCCTCAACAGCGGCGCGGCCCTGTTCAGCGGCTATTGTGCCAGCTGCCACCAGCCGGACGGTTCAGGCAGTAAAAATCAGGCCTATCCATCGCTGTATAACAACACCGCAACCGGCATGGGCAATGCGTCAAACCTGATCTCCGCCATTCTCTACGGCGTGGACCGTCAGGTGGGTAACGAGCACGTACTGATGCCAAAATTTGGTGAAGGATCTTATGTCGGCCAACTTGGCAACCAGCAGATTGCCGATATCTCCAATTATGTGCTGAAGAATTACGGCAACGCAGCCATTCAGGTCACGGCCAGCGATGTCGCCGTTCTGCGCGCTGGCGGCCCCGTAACGCTGCTGGCCAAGCTGCAACCTTATATGGCCCCTGCAATGATTGCCGGTGTGGTTATTCTGCTGGTGTTAATCTTCTGGCTGGGAAGAAAACGCAAGCCAGCAAAATAACGGGAAGCCACCTGCTCTCTGACGGCGTTCAGGCGCGTAAAAAATCAAACACCCGATGTAATATCGGGTGTTTTTTTCATATTGTCGCTTAAACTTAATTATTAAAATAATAAAAACAGAAACTATACTCTTTAAAGTAATACCCAAAGGTAATTACCTTGCTGTGGGACATTACAGGCGCAGTAGAAAAATACGTTTATGAAGGGCGGATAATCCCATGCTAAGCAAATTGTCGGCTGAGTTCTTAGGAACGTTTGTTCTCGTGTTTGGTGGCTGTGGCAGTGCTGTATTAGCCGCAGCTTTCCCACAACTGGGTATAGGTTTTGTTGGTGTGGCACTGGCATTTGGTTTAACCGTAGTGACTATGGCCTATGCTGTCGGCCATATTTCCGGCGGCCATTTTAACCCTGCGATCACCGTAGGATTATTAGCCGGAGGTCGCTTCCCGGCCAAAGATGTAGTGCCTTATATTGTGGCGCAGGTGGTCGGCGGGATTGCAGCCGCAGCCGTGCTATATCTGATCGCCAGTGGTAAAACCGGTTTTGATGCCACCGCCAGCGGGTTCGCTTCCAATGGTTATGGGGAACATTCACCGGGCGGTTATTCGCTGACGTCAGCAATTGTGATTGAGTTTGTGTTATCAGCGGTATTCCTAATTGTCATTCATGGCGTGACCGACCGGCACGCACCGGCAGGTTTTGCTCCGCTGGCGATTGGTCTGGCATTAACCTTAATTCACTTAATCAGTATTCCGGTCACCAATACCTCAGTGAACCCGGCACGAAGTACAGCCGTGGCTATATTCCAGGGAACCTGGGCCATCCAGCAATTGTGGGTATTCTGGCTGGTGCCTATTCTTGGCGGGATTGCGGGCGGGCTTATTTACCGCTGTTTACTGGAAAAGAAAACACTCGTCCGATAAAATTATTAATAGCCCCGCCACTGTGCGGGGCTTTTTATATTTGACTATCCCCGCCCGACCAACGGCATGGCGGAAGCCATAATCGTCATAGTTAATATATTGGCATCGAGCGGTAAACTTGCCATATAGGCCACGGCTTCACCAATACGTTCCACCGGAATTACTGGCTCTTCGGCTATTTCACCGTTGGCCTGCATTCTGCCTGCCAGCGCTTTATTGCCCATATCGGTGGCCGCATTGCCAATATCAATCTGCCCGCAGGCAATATTAAACGCACGGCCATCCAGCGACGTCGATTTTGTCAGGCCGGTTACAGCATGTTTGCTGGCGGTATAGGGTGCCGAGTTTGGGCGCGGCGACTGCGCCGATATCGAGCCGTTATTGATAATGCGGCCACCCATCGGGGTTTGCTGTTTCATCAAACCCACCGCCGCGCGGGTGCACAAAAATACCCCTGTCAGATTGGTATTGATCACCGCCAGCCAGTCTTCCACTGCCAGTTGCTCAACCGGCACCTCTTTCACGTTGGTTCCTGCGTTGTTAAACAGCAGGTCCAGCCGCCCGAAGGTGTTTTTAATCTCGGCAAACAACGCCTCAACCGACTCAGGGCGCGTAACATCCAGCTGACGTGCCACCGCCTGCCCGGCCGGAAACTGCGCCACGGCCTGCTCAAGTTTCGCCAAATCGCGCCCGGTGATAATCACCGTGAAACCACCCGCCGCCAACGCTTTCGCCGCACTCAACCCGATACCGCTACCGCCACCGGTGATTAATGCCATTTTTTTCATATTTATTCCTGTTCCAGGGAATACCCTACATCATTCGAGCTGTATCAAGGCGGCAACTGCGTGAATCCCCAGGCGCTTACCCAGGTAAGCGCCTGGAGTAAGTGAAGGCAGCCAACGCCAAGAGAACTTGAAGGATGACGGGAATTATACGGCTGCCAGCATGCCGCCATCGATAAACAGCAGATGCCCGTTGACGAAGTCCGATGCTTGGGAGGACAGATAAACCGCCCCCCCGATCAGTTCTTCCGGATTGCCCCAACGCGCAGCGGGTGTACGCTTACACAACCAGTCTGAGAACTCTTTGTTATCGACCAGCGCCTGAGTCATATCGGTTTTAAAATAGCCTGGCGCGATGCCGTTGACCTGAATGTTATAGCGCGCCAGCTCAACGCACATGCCGCGGGTCAGCATTTTTACCGCGCCTTTAGACGCGGCATAAGGCGTGATGGTGTCGCGGCCCAGTTCACTTTGCATAGAACCGATATTGATGATCTTGCCCTTTTCACGTTTGACCATATAGCGGGCCACCGCCTGTGAGACCAGGAAAACCGATTTCTGATTGACCGCGATAATGTCATCCCAGTCTTTTTCGGGGAACTCGGTAAACTTGTGGCGACGCTGAATACCCGCGTTGTTGACCAGCACATCAATTGCACCAATTTCTTTCTCAATATGGTCAATCGCCTTGTTCACTGCCTGGCTGTCGGTGACATCAAACGAGACCGGATGCACGATAAAGCCTTCAGCCCGCAGTGCTTCGGCAGCCCGCGCGGTGGTATCCGCCGATGTTCCGTTAACAATGATTTCGGCACCATGCTGCGCCAGCCCTTTGGCCAGCAGAAAGCCCAACCCACGCGTTGAGCCGGTAACCAGAATTTTTTTGTTATCGAGGGAGAACAGGTTTGTCATGATGAATATCCATAGATAAAAGTTACTTCACACTTAAGCGGTTTATCGGCGGCCAAACTGTGATACAGATCACTCTGCTCCGTGTTAACAAACTCTGTTACCACAAGCGTGATCCCTATCATTTTGCTAACATGTCATTGCCTTTTTTGCTGCATAATCAGGCTGATTGTTTTTAACCATTCTTTTTCACACAGGGCCTTTCGGATGAGAAACCAGCGCGTCACACTGCAAGATATCGCGTTACTCGCCGACGTAACTAAAATGACCGTCAGCCGTTTTCTGCGTACGCCTGAAAAGGTGTCACCCGAAACGCGCGAGCGCATCACTAAAGTGATGGAAGAAGTGGGGTATCCGCTGGAGGACGCCGAGCGCCCGCAAAAAACACCGCGCATTGGCATTCTGGTACCGTCATTCAATAACCAGATTTTCTCCGATCTGCTGGCGGGCATTGAGTCTGTTACTTCCCAGCAGGGCTATCAGACGCTGGTGGTCAATTATGAGTACAGCAAAGAGCGTGAAGAAGAGCACATCATCAATTTGCTGACCTATCAGCTGGCGGGCCTGATCCTTACCGATTCGGTTCACACGTTGAAAGCCGATAAATATCTGAATGCCGCTGCCATACCGGTGGCACAAGTCATGGATCTCGATGACACCCATGGGCGCATCGCCGTTGGCTTCGACAATTTCCAGGCTGGCTATGATATGGCGACTACCCTGCTCGCCAGCGGCAAACAGCACGTGGTCTATTTTGGCTCAATGTCAGATGCCCGCGATAAAAAACGCTATCAGGGCTACAGCCAGGCGATGCTGGAGCGCCAGCTCGAACCCATGCACATCACGCCAAATAAAGTCTCTTCCGTATCCATCGGCGCAGGGATGCTGGCGCTGGCCCGACAGCTCTATCCACAGGTTAACGCCGTGTTATGCACTAATGATGACATTGCGGTCGGCGTGTTACAGGAGTGCCTGAAGTCGGGCATTAAAGTCCCCGAAGAGATGGCGATCTCCGGCTTCCATGGTCTGGATATCGGCCTTGCCACCACGCCGCTGTTAGCCAGTGTTATCACCCCACGCTATGAAATGGGCAAAGTGGCTGCTGAGATTATCCTAAAGAAAATCAAAAACCTGCCGACCATAGAACGGGTTGATTTACACTACCGCATCTCCCTCGGTGGGACGATTTAACCCGCCGCCGGACCTGCTGCTCCCCCTGCCTCTCCCCGCCGGTTTGTGGCCCAGGATCACGTTACCAGTAACACAGTTTTTTAACATGATCCAACGTGACCTTGGTCACGAAATAGTTTCCTGAAAATGCTTTTATTAGAACATCGATTCTGAGAAGCAAACTTTGGCAGGTAACGACAATGACCCAACAACAAAAATCACGCGTATTAATTCTGGCTCCGGTAATGGACAGCCTGACAGAAAAACTGGAACAGCTGTTTTCAGTGGAAAAATATATAGACCAGCAAGATAAACAAGCTTTTTTAACCAATAACGGAAAAGGTATTCTCGGTCTGGTGACGCGTGGTGATGTGGGGGTCGATAATAGTATTCTGGAATGCCTGCCTGATTTAAAAGTTATTTCCGTTTTCGGCGTCGGTACCGATGCAATTGATCTCGCTTATACAGCGAAACATAACATTCAGGTTGAAATAACCCACGGTGTATTAACCGATGACGTTGCCGATATGGCCATGGCATTAATGCTCGCGACATCACGCAATATTTGTCAGGCTGATAAGTTTGTGCGTGAAGGAAAATGGCTGGAAGGCGGTTTCCCACTCTCTGCCAAAATCAGCGGTAAGCGCCTGGGGATCTTTGGCATGGGCCAGATTGGTCAGGCTATTGCGCGGCGCGCGGCTGGCTTTGATATGCACATCAGCTATTCCAGCAATAACGAAAAACCCGAACTGCCTTATCGTTTCTATTCTGATGTAAAACAACTCGCGGCACAGGTCGATGTACTGATCATTGCCGTCTCCGGCGGGCCACAATCAGCCGGTGTCATTAATAAGTCCCTATTTGATGCCCTGCCGGATCATGCTCTGGTAGTGAATATTTCCCGTGGCAGCGTGATTAACCAGCAGGATTTAATCACGGCATTACAGAATAGAAATATCAGCGGCGCTGGCCTGGATGTTTTTGCCGACGAACCGCGCGTTCCTCATGAATTAATCAATATGAACAATGTGGTTTTGCAGCCGCACGTCGGCAGCGCCACGCATGAAACACGTCAGGCAATGAGTGAAAAAGTATTAGCGAATTTACACAAACACTTAGATTAATAACGTCGTTAAAACCTGCAAACCAATAATGAATGATTAATAAAACGAATCAGTAAAGTCATTTCCCGTTGATTCATGACCGGGAAGGATTTTCTGTATAACCGAGGTGTCACGATGGATAATAAGATCCCCAAAGCCCGCTGGTTACGCGTTATTACGCCGATATTAATTGCCTGTATTATCTCCTTTATGGACAGGGTTAATATCAGTTTCGCCATGCCCGGCGGAATGGACGCTGAATTAGGCATCACCTCGTCGATGGCCGGTCTCGCTGCCGGTATCTTCTTTATCGGTTATCTTTTTCTACAAGTGCCCGGCGGCAGTCTGGCGGTGCACGGCAGTGGACGTAAGTTTATTGCCTGGTCTCTGGTGGCATGGGCGGTCATTTCGGTCCTGACCGGTCTGGTCACCAACCAGTATCAGCTGCTGTTCCTGCGCTTCGCGCTCGGCGTAGCCGAAGGCGGAATGCTGCCGGTGGTGCTGACCATGGTCAGCAACTGGTTCCCGGATAAAGAACGCGGACGCGCCAACGCTTACGTACTGATGTTTGCGCCACTCGGTGGCATGATCACCGCCCCGCTCTCCGGCGTGATTCTGGACGTACTCGACTGGCGCTGGTTGTTTATTATCGAAGGGTTGTTGTCGGTCGTGGTCATGGCGTTCTGGTGGTTCACCATCAGCGATCGCCCCGAAGAAGCCAAATGGCTCTCTGAGCGCGAGCGTCACTATCTGGTCACCGAGCTTAACCGCGAGCGAGAAGCACTGAGGGTGCTGGCACCGGTACAAAATGCGCCACTGAAAGAGGTGTTTCGCAACGGCTCGATCAGAAAACTGATCATCATTAACTTCTTCTACCAGACCGGGATTTACGGCTACACCCTGTGGTTGCCGACTATCCTTAAAAATTTGACCGGCGGCGACATGAGCTCGGTGGGTATGCTGGCTATTATCCCTTACGTGGGGACGATGCTGGGGATCCTCGCCATGTCCGTGCTATCAGACAAAACCGGTAAGCGCCGCCTGTTCATTGCGCTGCCGCTGTGCGGATTCGCCGCCTGTCTGGCCGCATCGGTCAGTGTCAGCCATAACATTATGGCATCTTACGGTTTCCTGGTCGGCGCTGGCTTCTTCCTCCAGGCTGCAACCAGCGCCTTCTGGACCATTCCGAGCAAAGTCACCACCCCGGAAGTGGCGGGCAGCGCACGCGGCGTGATCAACGGTTTGGGGAATTTGGGCGGTTTCTGCGGACCCTATCTGGTTGGTGTACTGGTTAATTTCTACGGTCAAAGCACGGCGATTTATGCCCTGGTGGCCTCTCTGCTGATAGCGGCACTGGTCACCACGCTATTGCCAAAAGAGTGCGATATGGCATTGATCCCCGGCGCAAAAGCCAAAGCGATGGCGGATGAATATGCGAAAGCAAAAGCGGCGCGCAGGTTGCAGGGAGTAAAACCGGGCATTGTTGGATAAGATAAATGCCTCCCCTTCACAGGGGAGGTTTTTCAGACCGCCGCCACTTTCGCCGAACGGCTGGCGTAGAGATAGAGCAACGCCGCAGCAATCACGCAGAATGCCATTGACCCTACCATCGGCCACGCACTTTTCGCCGTGAACAATGAGAGCACGGAACCTATCGCCGCCCCTGTCCCAAAGCGAATTGTCCCCGCCAGAGAGGCCGCCGTTCCTGCCATATGAGGGAAATCATCCATAATCACCGCCATCGCATTGGACGTCACCATCGCAATCACGCCCACATAACCCGCCACGCCCACCACCAGCGCCCAGAACGGGAATCCGAGAGCACAGACGACCAGCAGCCAGAGGCCCATAATCAGCTGCACCACCAGGCCGAAGCGGAACATCTTCACTGCGCCCATCCGGCGCACATTACGGCTATTGATAAGCGTCAGGATCACCAGCGCGACGATATTCAGCGCGAAGTAAAAACCGAAGTTTTGCGGCGATACACCGTTCAGTTCAATATAGACAAACGGACCCGCGCTGAGAAAGGAGAACATGCCGGCAAAGGAAAAACCACTCGCCAGCATGTAGCTCAGTACGCGCTTATGGCGAAACAGGGTAGCGAAATTGCCAAGACTGGTGCGCAGATGAAACTTTTGCCGCCGCTCTTTGGGAAGCGTTTCTTTGATGTAAACACCCACCAAGACAGCTGCGATCAGCGCCGCAATGGCCATCGCCCAGAAAATAGCGTGCCAGCTAAAGGCGACCATCAACATACCGCCGAGCATCGGTGCCAGCAGAGGCGCAACGGTCATGACCAGTACCACAAAAGACATCATTCGTGAGAATTCATCTTTGGTGAACATATCGCGCATCAGCGCATTGATCACCACGCTCGCCGCCGCAGCGGCCAGCCCGTGCAGGAAACGCATGTAGACCAGTTGCTCAACGGATTGTGCGAGTGCACAGGCCCCGGCGGCGACGGCAAAGATCAGCACGCCCCAGAAGATAACCGGCTTACGCCCGAGGCTGTCAGCCATTGGCCCATAGAACAGCTGCCCGACAGCAAAGCCCAGCACGTAAGCACTGAGTGTCATTTGCACGCTGCCCGCAGGCACGCCAAATTCCTGAGCAATCACTGGCATACTTGGCAGATACATATCGATAGCCAGCGGCATCAGCATCGATATCAATCCCAGGATGAAAATCAAACCTATATGGGATACCCGGTTTTCTTCCACGTTCATTAACTCCATAAGTAAGTGACCGGGATTCGCAGTCAACGCAGAGGCAAGTTAAAGGATGAAGGCTTAGCGGCCAGGCATTTCAACGCTGGCAATCTCTTCTTCGGTCAGACGACGGTATTCGCCCGGCTCCAGATCGTCATCCATTACAATCCCGCCGATACGCTCACGGTGCAGCGCCACGACGCGGTTACCCACGGCAGCAAACATGCGTTTAACCTGATGGTAACGCCCTTCACTGATCGTCAGACGCACCACGCACTCTTCAAGCTGCTCGAGCACAGCCGGTTTAGTCAGCGAGTCTTCGTTATGTAGCTGGACGCCCGCGGTGAACTGCTCGGCTGTATCGGCCGCCAGCGGTTGTTCCAGCGTCACCAGGTAGGTTTTCTCACAGTGATGTTTAGGCGACGTGATACGGTGCGACCACTGGCCGTCATCGGTCATCAGCACCAGGCCCGTCGTGTCGATATCCAGACGTCCTGCTGCATGCAGCTTGTAAGCCACAGGTTCTTCGAGGAAATAGAGTACGGTTGGATGATCGGGATCGTCAGTTGAACAGACATATCCCTGAGGTTTGTTAAGCATAAAGTAGCGTGGGCCACCAATCTGCTCCAGCACGTTACCGTCAAACTCCACGCGGTGCTGCGGTTCCAGTTTCAATGAACCGGTTTTAATGATTTCACCGTCAACAGTGACGCGTTTATTACGAAGTTCACGCAGCGCGATGGCACGGCTGACTCCCAGTTGCTGGGCTAAAAATTTATCGAGACGCATTGAATCTGCCTAACCTTTGATGGCGATCTGTAAGATCGCACTCCTGATAAAAAACAACACCCCGCCGTTACTTAAGGGTAACTGACAGGGTTGAGGGTTATTCGGTTCTAAATATGTGCAAAGAGTGAATAATGGCGACGCGCTATTACTCCTCAGCGGGGGCAGACGGACTGCCTATGTGAACGGCCAGTATAACCTCAAAATCCCCCAATTTGCGACGCAGATCGACAAAAGTTAGCGGCGGCCGATGATCGCCATCAACGACAAATTTTGGCATACTGAAACCCTGTATTTATTACCAGTGAACTTACCGTGACCGCTTTTACCCTCCGCCCCTATCAACAAGATGCCGTTGACGCCACGCTGCGCCATTTTCGCCAGCATGATGAGCCCGCGGTGATTGTCCTGCCCACTGGCGCAGGTAAAAGCCTGGTCATTGCCGAACTGGCCCGGGTTGCCCGGGGGCGGGTGTTGGTGCTGGCTCACGTCAAAGAGCTGGTGGCGCAAAATCACAGTAAATACCTCTCCTACGGGCTGGAAGCCGATATTTTCGCCGCCGGGCTGAATATCAAACAGAGCAGCGGGAAAGTGGTGTTCGGCAGCGTGCAGTCTGTCGCTCCCAATCTTGCGGCCTTTGGCGGAGAGTTTTCCCTGCTGATCATCGATGAATGCCACCGTATTTCTGACGATGAAAACAGCCAGTATCAGCAAATCATCAGCCATCTGCGCACTGCCAATCCGCGGCTGCGGCTGCTCGGCCTGACGGCTACCCCCTACCGGCTGGGTAAAGGTTGGATTTATCAGTATCACCATCAGGGCATGGTGCGGGGCGATGCCGACAGCCTGTTTCGTGACTGCATTTATGAACTGCCGCTGCGCTATATGATCAAAAATGGTTTTCTGGTACCGCCGGAAAGGCTGGACATGCCGGTAGTGAGCTACGATTTCAGCCGGTTACAACCCAACAGCAACGGTCTGTTCAGCGAGACCGATCTCAACGACGAACTGCGCCAGCAAAAACGCATTACCCCGCATATCATCAGCCAGATTGTGGAGTTCGCCGCGGCGCGCAAAGGGGTGATGATCTTCGCCTCTACCGTGGAACATGCCGGTGAGATTTTCGGCCTGCTCCCCAAAGGTCAGGCAGCACTGATTAGCGCCCAAACCCCGGCATCCGAACGCGACCGTCTCATCGGCGAGTTCAAACAGCAGCAACTGCGCTTTCTGGTTAACGTCTCGGTATTAACGACCGGCTTCGATGCACCTCACGTTGACCTCATCGCCATTTTACGCCCGACCGAATCGGTCAGTTTATATCAGCAAATTGTGGGGCGTGGGCTGCGTTTATCCCCCGGGAAAACCGACTGTTTGATCCTCGACTATGCCGGAAACCCACATGATATTTTCACGCCAGAGGTCGGTAGCCATAAACCGGACAGTGACAATAAACCCGTTCAGGTCTTTTGTCCGGCCTGCGGTTTCGCCAATATTTTCTGGGGAAAAACTACCGAAGATGGCACGGTGATTGAACACTTTGGCCGCCGCTGTCAGGGCGTGCTGGAAGATGATGAGGGTGAACGTGAGCAGTGCGACTATCGTTTTCGCTTCAAGAGCTGCCCGCACTGTGGCGCACAGAACGACATCGCCGCACGGCGCTGCCACCAGTGTCAGGAGATTCTGGTTGACCCGGATGACATGCTTAAAGCCGCGCTGCGTCTCAGGGATGCCCTGGTACTGCGCTGTGGGGGAATGAATCTGGAGAATGGCCGCGATGAAAAAGGTGAATGGCTTAAAATCACCTATTACGATGAAGACGGGGCCGACGTCTCTGAACGTTTTCGACTGAGCACGCCCGCCCAACGCATGGCCTTTTTGCATAATTTCCTGCGTCCTCACCAGCGAGCACCGGGAATCACGCTGGAATGGCAGACCGCCAGCGATATCGTGGCACAGCAAATTCTGCTACGTCATCCCGATTTTGTGGTAGCGCGTATGAAAGGCCAGTTCTGGCAGGTTCGAGAAAAAGTATTCGATTATCAGGGGCGCTATCGCCGTGCGAATGAGCTACGCGGATAAACTCCCTGCCCTGCCTGATAATTATTCATTGTTGCCGGGCCCCGGCTCCGGTATCATACCGCCCGCTTTCGCTATGCGCGCGAGCAGTATTACTCAACTCGTCACTCGGTCGCAGGTGGCGGGGCAAACTTTCTTATTAGAGAAATAAACAATGTTTACTATCAATGTTGAAGTACGTCCACTGGACGAGCAGGGCAAAGGTGCGAGCCGCCGCCTGCGTTTAGAGAACAAATTCCCAGCTATCGTTTACGGTGGCTCAGCTGAACCAGTTTCTATCAAACTGGACCATGACTCTGTAAAGAACATGGAAGTTAAAGCGGAGTTCTACTCTGAAGCTATTACTCTGGTTATCGACGGTAAAGAAACCAAAGTTAAAGTTCAGGCAGTACAGCGTCACCCGTTCAAGCCAAAACTGGCTCACATCGACTTCGTTCGCGTTTAATCGCTGACTGAATCGATACGCATCGGGACGCCGTGCGAGAACAATAAAAAACCCTGCTCAAGCAGGGTTTTTTATTGGACGAGATTCAGGCCGGAAACTCCGGTTATTTACCCGAAGAACGACGCTGCAACTGGTCGCGTAAGTTCGGCGGTGTACCCTTTATGGTTAAGGTGTCCGTAGCCGGATCCCAGAACACGCGCTCCCCCATCAGCATGGCGTCGAAGTTAATGCTTATACCACCACCGCTGCCGGCGAATTTGGTCAACTGACGCAACGTGCCGCGGTCTGCCGGGAAGGTCTCTTCCAGCTGATACCCTTGATCCTGGGTAAACTCTTTGAATTTCTTGTCATTCCACGGTGGTAGTTCGTCAGATAAATCATCCAGTGCGATCTCTTCCCCTGCCTGTAGCTGATCGTTGCAATAGGTGTAAACCTGCTGGCGGACGTTCTGGCGTTCATTTTTATCGAGCTGCGCTTCAGTACAGAAATCATCAACCGCCTGCAGCAACCCCCGGTTTTGCGCTTTGGTATCCAGCCCTTCAGCCGCGCCCAGGAAATCCATAAAGAAGTCAGAAACCTTACGGCCTACCCGTCCTTTCAGGAAAGTTAAATAACGGGTGGATTCAGGACTGGTTTCCCACTCGGTCAAATCAATGCGCGCCACGATGTCAGCATGGTTGATATCGAGATAGTGGATGCTGCTGACATCCAACTGCTCGTTCACCCGCATGCTGCTGCGGCTATTGAGCACGGCAATCAGTAAATACTCTACCGCCAGGAACCGGTAATGGCAGAACAGTACGACGCCACCTTCAGCAAACGGATACTTTGACAATTCATCGCGTAAACGCCCGGTCGCCGCACGGCTGAAGCCGAGGAAGTCCTCATCCCCCTTGCGGCAATTGCGTAACGCCACTGCCAGTTCGCTATCCTGATTGAATAACCCGTAAGCTTTACTTTTAGCGCCATAAACGCGATGCAGCTCGGCCATCATCTCTTCAACCGCCGCATTCGGGGTCAGCAGGGTATCGCGCAGTACAACAT
>CAMLBO010000031.1 GCA_946478305.1 uncultured Enterobacterales bacterium | reverse complement strand
CCTTTTTACACGAGCCACCGGATCGGTCAACTGATCCTTAAACGATCGGCATTAAGCCCCAGGGCTGGTTTTTTTATGCCTGCAAACAGGCGATCAGAGAGATGAAATCAGCCGATACGCACTTCTTTCACTAAGTCCCCCTGCAGCTGAGCGACAATGTTAAAGGAGTGCAGACGGGCTTGCTGGTCAAATATCTGACCATTGATCATCAGTTCGTCGGCTTCAGTCTCACGCAGGATGGTTTGCAGACCCGCGCGTACGGTCTCTTTATTGCCGACGACCGACAGGCGTAGTGCCTGATCAACGCCAAAACGTTCAGATGCAGACCACAGGCTTTCGATATTATCAACTGGCGCTGGCAGCTTGCCCGGATTGCCACGGCGCAGATTGATAAATTGTTGCTGGTTGGAGGTAAACATGCGGCGCGCCTCTTCGTCGGTATCAGCGGCTATCGCATTGATACAGACCATCGCGTAGGGCTTTTGCAATTGTTCCGATGGCTTGAACTGGCTGCGGTAAATCGTCAGCGCCTGGTACAGCATGTCTGGCGCGAAATGTGATGCGAAGGCAAACGGCAGGCCCAGAGCAGCGGCCAACTGAGCGCTATACAGACTTGAGCCCAATAACCACAGTGGAACATGCAAGCCCTGACCCGGCACGGCCTGCACAGGCTGGCCCTGCTGCGCATCAGCAAAATAGTGCTGCAGCTCCTGTACATCCTGCGGGAAGTTATCCACTTCGCCGGAGAGATGACGACGAAGGGCGATCATGGTGCGCTGATCGGTACCTGGCGCACGGCCAAGACCCAGATCTACCCGATCAGGATAGAGCGTCGCCAGCGTACCAAACTGCTCGGCAATCACCAGCGGGGAGTGGTTAGGAAGCATTACGCCCCCGGAACCTACACGAATCGTTTTGGTCCCTCCGGCAATAAAGCCGAGCAAAACCGAGGTCGCCGCACTGGCGATGCCGGTCATATTATGGTGTTCAGCCATCCAGTAGCGCTTATAGCCCCACTTTTCAGCATGTTGTGCCAGCGCCAGCGAAGAGTCGAAAGCCTGTTTTGGGGTGGAGCCCTGAGGCACAGGTGCCAGGTCCAGTACGGAAAGGGGAACGGTTATTTTCTCAGACATGTTCAATCACTCACTCGTTGAGGGGTGAGGGGCGAAGCTATTCGCCCGCTAATTATACAGGGGAGTATTGCTCAATAAACGTCTGCTGAATACCGGATTTGTGCTCTAGGCGCTGTGACTCGCTGTTTATACGAATGAGCACAGTTTGATTTATAATTTTAATCAATATGTTGTTTCATGTTAAAAATGCCATTGTGCCTTCCGCTATCACGCATGCTTTTTATTAATGGCCCCATAAAGCAGGCGGCAAGGGAGAAAAGTTCGATGGATAAGGAAATGCCAACGTTCCGATATCGCTTTCGGGTCGGAAAGTGTTCTACCGCTGGCAGTCACTAAGGAAGTAAATCCCATGAGTAAAAGAATATTATTGACCCTGCTGCTGGTCGCGGTGGCTATTTCATTGGCGGTGCTTTTCCGCGCAGGTAACCAGGATCTCTTATTGCAGGGCGAAGTTGACGCTCCAGAAGTCATCGTTGCTTCTAAAGCCAAAGGCCGGGTTGTTGACCTTCACGTCCAGCGTGGCGATGACGTCAAAGCCGGACAACTGCTGATCACACTCGATAGCCCTGAACTGATGGCGCAACTGCGCGCGCTGGAAGCTGCCCGCGACCAGGCTAAAGCGCAGCTCGATTTGTCAGTCAATGGTACGCGTGAAGAGAGTATTCGTAACCTAAAGGCCACGCTGGCACAGGCGCAGGCTGAATACGTCAACGCTCGTGATCTCTACAACCGTAATGCCAAAGTGGCGGCCAAAGGTTTTATCTCCGCTTCTGATTTAGAAGACTCCCGCCGCGCGCGCGACAGCGCCTATCAGCAGGTATTGGTGGCGAAGGCCAATCTGGATGAGGGTATCAATGGCGATCGCGTTGAGCAGCGTGAAGGCTATGCCGCCCAGCTTCGTCAGGCGGAAGAGGACTTGTTGCAGGTTAAAGCGCAGACAGATGACTTACTGGTCAAAGCGCCCGTTGAGGGTGAAGTGGGTCCGATTCCAGTGGAAGTGGGCGAACTGCAAAATGCAGGTAGTCCGTTACTGACCCTGATTCGCCTGCCGGATGCCTACTTTGTTTTCAACCTGCGGGAAAATATTCTTGCGGTGTGCACAAGGGCGACAAAATTCAGATCCGCGTGCCAGCGCTGAATAACCAGATGATTGAAGCCGAGGTGCGCTACATCGCTCCGCTTGGGGATTACGCTACCAAGCGTGCCACCCGTGCTACCGGTGACTTTGACCTGAAAACCTTTGAGGTGCGCCTCTATCCATCAGAGCCAATTCCTAACTTAAGGCAGGGAATGAGTGCCCTGTGGAACTGGAAAGAGTAGTGGCAATGTACCGGGTTAAAGCCGGCTGGCGCTGTTTCTCACGCTCATTCACGCGCGAAACGCATCATGCATTTCGTAAACCGGTGATCCACTGGTTGTGTTGGATATTCCCGTTGCTGCTGTTCATTCTCATCAGCAGTAATTTCTCCGAAGGTACGTTGCTCGATCTGCCGGTGTCGGTGGTGGATAACGATCACAGTACCTTGTCAAAGACGCTAATCCGTAAACTCGACGCCGGTTCGCACGCGCATGTTCAGGCTTTTGATGGTGGCTTGCAGGAAGCCCAACACCGGCTGCGTACTGCACAGGATTATGCGCTGCTCTATATCCCGCCAGACTTTGAAGCTGATGCACTGTCCGGCAAACAGCCCAGCGTCGTGCTCTATTACAATGCGCTGTTTTACGGTGCCGGGCTTTACTCTACACAGGACTTTAGTGGGCTTATTGCCGAACTGAACACCCAATACAGTGCGATTATTGCCGGTGAAATCGGTAAAACTGTGCCGCCTCTGGCCAGTGTTGAACTCTCTTATGGCAGCCTGTTCAACGCCAGCGGCAGCTACATTTACTACCAGCAGTTTGCGGCTACCATTCACCTGATTCAGTTGTTTACCGTCACCTGTATGATCTACGTGATGGCCCGCAGTCAGTCGCTGCTCGGTGCGCCTTCCTTTACTTTCGCGCTGCTGGGCAAGCTGGCGCCTTATACACTGTGCTTCACAACGCTGCTGATGGCGGAAATCGCCATGCTGGTCGGCTTCTTTGATGCACGGGTTAGCGGTAACCCGCTATTTATGGTGATGATCAGCTTCTTCTATGTGATTGCCGCGCAGAGTATCGGCTTGCTGCTGTTTACGTTCACCAGCACGACCATCACTGCCTATACCATGATGGGGATTTTCGTCAGTATCGCGCTGACCTTCTCCGGGATGGCAGTACCTGAACTCTCGATGCCTCTGCCAGCGCGCATCATCTCTAATATCGAGCCTCTGACGCATGCGCTGTACGCGATGTTTGATATCTTCCTGCGGCAGGTGCCGGCCAGCGCGATTTTCAGCGTGTGCGCCATTTTGCTGATTTACCCGTTACTGACCGGCCTGCTGGTGTATAAGCGCTTATACCTGCGCCTGAAAAAACAGGAGCCAGGAAAATGACCCCTCGACAATGGCTGAAAATCTACTGGAAGACGTTTACTAAAGTTCTGACCGGGATGCTCGAAAAACCGATGTGGATGATGCTGCTGCTCTCTCTCTGTATCATGAGCATGGTGTATGCCAACCGCACGGTATGGGATTTGCCAGTGGCGGTCGTTGACCAGGACCACAGCACCGCCAGCCGCCTGTTGACTCGTCAGCTGGATGCGACCTCGAAGATTAAGATCCAGAGCTACGATAGTGTGGACGAGGCTCAGCGAGATCTGGCCTGGCGTAAGCTGTTTGCTGTGATCATCATGCCAGTAGATCTTGAGAAAAAGATCCTTGCCGGTCAGGATATTGTTATCCCGGTGTATGGTGATGCCACTAACCGGTTGGCGAATGGCCAGATTGAGCAGGACGTAGTGGCCGCCTATCAGTCGATCCTCACGCAGTACAATACTGAGTTACTGATGCGCAGCGGCTTTACGGCCAGACAGGCCAGCGTGCTGATCACCCCCATCGTTGGACAGACGCTGGATCTGTTTAACCCCGGTATCAGCTTCGCGGCAATCATCTTTCCTGGCCTGTTGGTCATGTTATTACAGCACTCCCTGTTGATCGCCAGCGTGCGCGTCAATATCACGCTCAACAGTGCACCTGACGGTAAGCCGGCCATTCCGGTGTTTCTCGGCGGTCTGTCCGCCTTGATCCCCATCTGGCTGTTTTTATCGATAGTCCTGTTTGTGCTGTGGCCATGGGTGCTGGGTTACCGGCAAACGGCAAGCATCCCTGAAATCATCATGCTGACGTTCCCGTTCCTGCTGGCGGTGCTCGGGCTCGGCAAACTGGTGACAGAGTGTCTGCGCAGCGTTGAGATGATCTACCTGACCCTCTCTTTTATCACCATGCCGGTGTTTTATATCTCCGGGACCATCTGGCCACTGCAAGCGATGCCAACCTGGGTGCGGGGAGTCTCCTCGATGCTGCCCTCAACCTGGGCAACCAAAGCTATCGCCGGGGTGAATCAGATGGGATTGCCATTTAGTGAAGTGGGCAGCGACATGCTGATGCTGCTGATACTGGGGGCGTTTTATACCGTACTGGGGATCGGATTGGGAATATTGCGGGACAGCGGACGGTTGCGCACGTTGCTGCACCGCAAAAAACCGCTGAAGAATGACTGAGATGTTTGGCTGATAGAAATAAAACAGGCGCGAAATCCGCGCCTGAACAATATATTCACTGCCGTAAAGGCAGCTTAGAAATTACTTCACCAGCTCCAGTCCGGCCACCCGCTGCCAGTAACCATTACAGTCGGTTTTATGGGTCAGGTTGAGTGGCATCAGGCCGCGCTCATTTTGTCGAAATTGCGTCAGCATCTGCAAGGTGTCCGGGGTTTCCGGCGACAGCCGCACAATATCCACCAGCCCCTGCATTGATGTCAGCTCATTACCGAGGTTATAGCAATAGCCGCTCTGAGTCTGAATGCCGTTGAGCACGAATACCTGCTGATTTTCCTGTGAGAACACCTTACGACCCTGCGGATACTTAATGCAGCAGGTTTCGCAATCATCCTTAGCCCTATCTTCCGACCGTGCGGTAAAGCAGCGGGCAGAGTAGGCCAGCGGCAGATGCCCATAAGAGAGTACCTCGACCTCGAACTTATCGCGGATACCCAGCTCTTCGCACTGCTTAAGGAGATTGACCAGCCAGTCGCGGGACAGCTCAACCGGCATACACCAGCGCGTCATGCCCTGTTTTTGCAGGATCTTCAGCGTTACTGCGTTATAACAATTGAGCGCGTGGCCGACGACAAACGGCAATTTGCGTTCCGCGGCCATATTCACCGCACCAAAATCATTGGCTTCGATAAGAAACTCGCCGTTCTCGACGTAGCGCTTTAGCTCATTAAGTTCGGACGGTGCCTGCAACAGCGCCAGCGTAGAGAGCACCACTTGCTTGCCGCTGGCTGCCAGCTGGCGGGCGATCTCCATCCAGTCATTGACCTTCATCTCACGGCGCTTGGTACAGACGTTTTCTCCGAGATAAATCACGTCGGCGCTGCTGCGGGCTGCGGCCTGATAAAAGGCTTCAACTTCTGCTTTAGGCCAGTAATAGAGAATGGCCCCTAAAGAATATTTCATCATTTTCCCTGCGATCACTGCCATTTACGATGGTACGCGCCGAGCGTGGTTTGCGTACCTTCCGACATGGAACCCAACTGTTTCATCCACTCTGTATCCGTGGTGAAGTTCTGCGGATCGGCCTTACAGCGGTCGATAGCGGCGCGCCATACACGTGTCACCTGGCTGACATACGCCGGGCTACGCTGACGCCCTTCGATTTTCACCGAGGCAATATTGGCGGCGAACAGCTCCGGTAATAGCTCCAGCGTATTCAGGCTGGTGGGTTCTTCGAGCGCATGGTATTTCGCGCCATCCACCAGGTATCGGCCTTTGCACAGCGTCGGATAGCCAGCATTTTCCCCTTCGTCATAACGGTCTATCAGTACGTCATTGAGGCGAGATTCCATTCCCTGCGGCGTTTGCTGCCAGCGTACAAATTTGGCCGGTGAACAGGCACCCACCGTATTTGGCGACTCGCCGGTCAGATAGGAGGAGAGGTAGCAGCGGCCTTCGGCCATGATGCACAAGCTGCCGAACGCAAACACTTCCAGTGGCACCACGCTGCTGCGCGACAGCTGACGCACCTGGTGCATCGACAATACGCGGGGAAGTACCACGCGCGCGACGTCAAAATTACGCTGATAAAAGCGGATAGCTTCGTCATTGGTGGCTGATGCCTGCACCGAGACGTGGCGTTCTACATGTGGATAGCGGGTAGCCGCGTAATCGAGCATGGCGATATCGGCGAGGATCAGGGCATCCGCGCCAAGCTGTGCCGCCATGTCCACGGCGCGCTCCCAGCGCTGATAGCCGTCTGGGTGAGCAAAGGTATTAATGGCAATATGCAACTTGCGACGGTGGCTGTGGACATAATTGACCGCCTCCTGCAATTTCTTCTCAGTAAAGTTCAGACCGGCAAAGTGGCGGGCGTTGGTATCATCTTTCAAACCGATATAGACCGCATCGGCACCGTTATCAATCGCCGCTTTTAACGCAGGCAAATTGCCCGCCGGGCAAAGTAGCTCCATCGTCTGTTCCTGGCTTTAACCGGCCATCGCTGCACCGGCAAGAATGAAAAGGGAAGTATCCGCTGACGTGAATCATTCATCAGGGAGCGTTTTACTGACTGACTATTTTAGAGAAGCTATGGATGCAATATTTTGATTTGAGGCAGTTTCTGCCGAGTTGACCGGTGTATGCCTGAGTGGGAGGTTGTATGCACCTCTTTTCTGTTGCAGTATTTATTGATGCAGGCCGCTGAACAAAACGGACGATGTGGCAAAATAGAGCGCATATCTTGACCGAATCAGTTTCCTAAAAGTTACCGAAAGGAGTAGTGCCAGTGTTGCAAAAACTACGAGCACGTATGGTGCGTCAGGGGCCATCCCTGCTGAGTGTGCCATTAAAATTCACGCCTTTTGCGCTACAGCGACAGGTTTTGCAGCAAGTGCTGAGCTGGCAATTTCGTCAGGCGCTGGCCGAAGGTGAACTCGACTTCCTTGAAGAGCGCTGGTTAAAAATCGAGGTCAGCGATCTCAACCTGAGCTGGCTGATGAGTGTTGAAGAGGGCAAACTGCAGATTCGTGAGCACGGCGAAGCGGACGTCAGCTTCAGCGGCAGCGCCAATGACCTGGTGCTGATCGCCGCCCGTAAACAAGATCCCGACACCTTATTCTTCCAGCGTCGCCTGCGTATTGAAGGCGACACCGAACTGGGCCTGTACGTGAAAAATCTTATGGACGCCATTGATTTAGACAGTATGCCGGTTCTGCTGAAAAGCGGCCTGATGCGTCTGGCGGACTTTATTGAAGCCGGTTTACAGGAGGGCCGAGAGTCAGATGCTCCGGTAGTGCAGACATGTTGATTCGTACCGAAATACCCATTGATGCTGCGGGCATTGATCGCCTGCTGCGAGAGGCTTATCCCACGGCAGCAGAGGCCGATCTGGTCAAAGAGTTGCGCGAAGATGGACTGTTGACGCTCGGTGTAGTCGCCACGGATGACGAAGGGCAAGTGGTTGGCTACGTAGCGTTCTGCCCGGTAGATATCAAAGGCGAAGACCGCAACTGGGTTGGTCTGGCACCGCTCGCGGTTGACGCATCCCTGCGCCGTCAGGGGCTGGGCGAAAAGCTGATTTACGAAGGGCTGGATTCACTCAATGAGTTTGGCTACGCCGCTGTCGTTGTCCTCGGTGACCCGGCCTACTATGGTCGCTTCGGTTTTAAACCCGCTGCCGCCTATGACCTCCACTGCCGCTGGCCGGGCACAGAAGCCGCTTTCCAGCTCTACACGCTGACCGAAGATGCCCTGACCGATGCCCACGGCGAAGTGACTTTCCCGGCAGCCTTTAACCGGTTCTGATATAAGCTTCACTCATCAAATCTAAGCGGAGATCTCTCCGCTTTTTTGTCGTCAATATTTCCTGGCTCCAACCCCTCTTTTTTTCTCCCTCACTAACTCATTGATATTAATAGAAGGGGATTTCAGCCTGAAAAAAGGGTCTATCTACTAAAACTCTCGCAGGGCTTTAATAACGCAGGAAATAAGCGTATTTTTCAACAGTTCACTGCCGTACAGGCAGCTTAGAAATATGAGTGACGCTCAAACTACTTATGGTCAGGGTTCACTGCCGTACAGGCAGCTTAGAAAATATGGGGGTGCTGTTCGATAAAATCAGGTCAGTTCACTGCCGTACAGGCAGCTTAGAAAAGAAGAGTTGGAGTTTTTTGAAGAGAATGGTGGTTCACTGCCGTACAGGCAGCTTAGAAATGTCTGGCTCAAGCTCATCAAAGAGCACCAGCGTTCACTGCCGTACAGGCAGCTTAGAAAGTAGCAGCCAGAAAAGCAAAGTCACTCTTAGAGTTCACTGCCGTACAGGCAGCTTAGAAAAGAACGCTGAAAAAGTTTAACCACTTCATCATGTTCACTGCCGTACAGGCAGCTTAGAAATCAACCCAGAGAAGAAACAGCAAGCAGCAAATGTTCACTGCCGTACAGGCAGCTTAGAAAAGTGCATCAAGATAATCAAGCCAAACGTTATATGTTCACTGCCGTACAGGCAGCTTAGAAACATGCCCCACAGGGCAGCATCATTTCGGTAATGTTCACTGCCGTACAGGCAGCTTAGAAAAACAGCAGAACAAATTGGCTTCTGTTAGTGATGTTCACTGCCGTACAGGCAGCTTAGAAAACGGTATTCGGTATCACAAAAATGGACGCACCGTTCACTGCCGTACAGGCAGCTTAGAAATGACAGGTGATAACGAAACACAGATAAGGTACGTTCACTGCCGTACAGGCAGCTTAGAAAGGTACTGGAGTAACTTGGGTGTTGGCCACATAGTTCACTGCCGTACAGGCAGCTTAGAAAATCCTTAACGACGATGCCAGCAGCGACGTAGAGTTCACTGCCGTACAGGCAGCTTAGAAAATAGGGGAAGCTGGCTTTGGTCGTTTGTGATTGTTCACTGCCGTACAGGCAGCTTAGAAAAGAGCGTTGTGGCGGGTTCCTTCGAATGGCATGTTCACTGCCGTACAGGCAGCTTAGAAAATTCTTGGAAAGAGGCCAGCGCGGCGAAAACCGTTCACTGCCGTACAGGCAGCTTAGAAAGGCTCTTAGCGCTCAACACGACAGAAGAGAGCGTTCACTGCCGTACAGGCAGCTTAGAAACGTTGAATCTGACGTTAAGGGAGTCTGTAAAGGTTCACTGCCGTACAGGCAGCTTAGAAAAGCGCTTTCTGGATCCTGACCGGTAGGCCAATGTTCACTGCCGTACAGGCAGCTTAGAAAGAAAGATTGCAGCTGGCGAGATACCAAAACCAGTTCACTGCCGTACAGGCAGCTTAGAAATGTGAAGCTGACATTTCGGTAAGTACAAACACGTTCACTGCCGTACAGGCAGCTTAGAAACTGACCCCATGTGATGTTGGTCGTTAGGGGATGTTCACTGCCGTACAGGCAGCTTAGAAACTCAAAATGGACTTCTAGATTGATGCCTGCAGGTTCACTGCCGTACAGGCAGCTTAGAAATGGACAGAGTGGTAAGAACACAATCCGTACATGCTCCGTGCTGTATGAAGTGACACTATTTAAGATCCTGTAAATATAAAATAACGATTGCTGCCAAAACAGAAAGAGTTATTTTATGGGTGACTTTTTCTGAAAGCTTTTAAAAGGTGTAAAGGAATGACTGACGCATTGACGCCCAGTGAGCTAAAAACCATTCTTCATTCCAAACGATCCAATATTTATTATCTGCAATATTGCCGTGTATTAGTGAGCGGCGGCCGTGTGGAATACGTGACGGAAGAGGGAAAACAGTCTCTTTATTGGAATATCCCCATTGCGAATACTACGGTCGTTATGCTTGGGACCGGCACATCAGTCACTCAGGCTGCTATGCGTGAATTTGCCCGGGCAGGCGTATTAGTCGGTTTTTGCGGGGGAGGCGGTACGCCGTTATTTGCGGCGAACGAGGTTGAAGTTAACGTCTCATGGCTCACCTCACAAAGCGAATACCGCCCTACAGAGTATCTGCAACATTGGGTCAGTTTCTGGTTTGACGAACAGAAAAGGCTTGCCGCTGCGGTGGCGTTTCAGCAGGTTCGCATTCAACAAATTCGTAAGCACTGGTCAGGGCCTTCGATGGAGCGTGAAGGCGGGTTCTTATTTAATCATTCGCAGCTTGAATCTGTGTTAGCGCGTTTTGAACTCAGCTTGCCGCAATGTGCGTCAGTCAATGACCTAATGGCGCAGGAAGCGGTATTGACGAAAAGCCTTTATAAACAAGCCGCACAGGCTGTGGGTTATGGCGATTTCACCCGGGCAAAACGGGGTGGCGGTGTTGATCTCGCTAACAGGTTCCTCGACCACGGTAACTATCTGGCTTATGGCCTGGCAGCGACTGCCGTATGGGTGATTGGTTTACCGCATGGCTTAGCCGTGATGCATGGAAAAACCCGGCGTGGCGGGCTGGTTTTTGATGTTGCCGACCTCATCAAGGATGCCTTAATTCTTCCGCAGGCGTTTATTGCAGCCATGAATGGTGAAGATGAGCAGGAGTTTCGCCAGCGTTGCCTGCGCAATTTTCAGCGGGCAGAAGCGCTTGATGTGATGATTGATTCACTGCAAAACATCGCGCAACAACTGAGTCAGGTCAGTAAATGAATATTGTACTGATATCGCAATGCAATAAAAAAGCGCTGGTGGAGACGCGCCGTATTATTGATCAGTTTGCCGAAAGAAAAGGGGAACGAACCTGGCAGACGGCAATAACCCTGCAAGGTCTCAATACATTAAGGCGATTATTAAAGAGAACAGCGCGCCGAAATACTGCAGTGGCATGCCACTGGATTAAATCAAATAATCAGACTGAAGTAATATGGGTTGTTGGAAATATACAAAAATTTAATGATAAAGGCTCCGTGCCGACGAATACCACGCAAAGAGATATATTGAAATCTGACAGTGAAAATCAGTGGAATAGTATCCAAGCGGTTAGCCTCCTCGCTGCGATTGCGGGCCTGTTTCATGATTTCGGCAAAGCCAGCCAATTATTTCAAAATAAATTAAAGGGCAAGGGAAAAGGGTTCGAACCCTATCGGCATGAATGGCTTTCGTTGCGGTTGTTTCAGGCGTTTGTGGGAGGAGGTAGCGATAAACAATGGTTGACTGAATTGAGTACCATCAGCACCGACAGCGAAGACGGGGTGCTGGCGTGCCTTAGCCGTGATCCGGTCACAGGTTCACAAAGTCCTTTCGCCTCTCTGCCACCGGCAGCGCGAATTGTCGCCTGGCTGATTGTCTCCCACCACCGCTTACCGGTTTATCCTTCGGTGACGGATACCTATAAGAATCCCCCACAATCTGGTGATATCGACCAGTGGCTGACTTCGCAATTTTCTCCTTGCTGGAATTCGACCAACGACGATGCGCCATGGACGGAAAAGGAACAACAAGCCGCCTGGCAATTTCCGCAAGGAACACCCTTGCGCAGTGCCACATGGCGGGGGAAGGCCCACAAGTTTGCCGGGCGGGCGCTGCAACTACCAGCTCTGCTGAAAATTAACCTTGATGAGCGTTTTACCTGCCATATGGCGCGCCTTGTATTGATGCTGGCTGACCATCACTACTCCTCGTCGCAAGCGACTTCAGGTTGGCAGGATCCCCAATATCTTGTGTGGGCCAATACGGATCGTAAGACCCGCATACTGAAACAGCGACTCGATGAACATAATATCGGCGTTAGCCAGAACGCTTATCTGCTGGGGCGTAGCCTGCCGAATTTACGGGATTCACTTCCGGCTATTGCGCGGCATAAAGGCTTTAAAAAACGGACTGTGCAGGAGAAGTTTCGCTGGCAGGACAAAGCTTATGATCTGGCCTGCTCTGTACGGGAACGCGCTGAAAAACACGGATTCTTTGGTGTCAATATGGCCTCGACCGGGTGCGGTAAGACCCTGGCCAATGCGCGTATCATGTACGGTCTGGCAGATGAAAAGCGCGGCTGCCGTTTCTCCATTGCTCTCGGTTTGCGCACCCTGACCTTGCAAACAGGCGATGCACTGGGCGAGAAACTTCATCTGGATGTCGAAGATCTGGCCGTGATGATTGGCTCACAAGCGGTACAACAACTTCACCAACTCGACCACGATAAAGCGGACAAACAGGAAACCGGCAGCCAGTCCTCTGACGAGCTGTTTGCTGAGCATCAATATGTGCGTTACGACGGCAGTCTGGATGATGGCCGCCTCAGCCAGTGGTTGAAACAGACGCCAACGCTGCATAAGTTGCTCAGCGCGCCGGTATTAGTCACCACGATTGACCATCTCATTCCGGCCTGTGAAAGCCTGCGTGGCGGTAAACAGATAGCCCCCATGCTGCGTTTGCTGACGTCGGATCTGGTGCTGGATGAACCTGATGACTTTGATCTCGCAGATCTTCCTGCGCTATGCCGTTTGGTCAATTGGGCGGGAATGCTAGGGTCACGAGTACTCCTCTCTTCTGCCACGCTGGCCCCCGCACTGGTGTTGGCACTGTTTAATGCTTATCGTGCCGGGCGTCATGAATATCAGCGGGCTTGCGGACAGCCAAATTTACCGCTGAACGTTCCCTGCGCCTGGTTTGACGAACACGGCATTGCGCAAAGCGATCACGCTGCTGGAAGTTCGTTTCATACGGCACAGGCCGAATTTGTGGAGAAGCGCGTGGCAAAATTACGGCAGGGCGAGGCATTGCGCAAAGCTCTGCTGGTTGAAGTTATCCCCGCCAGTATCAGTGAACCCCATGTACATGATGCGGTGGCTGGGCGGATTATCAAATCGATTGAAAGCTTGCATCAGTTGCACCATCAGCAACATTCCACGGGCAAAACCGCCTCGGTGGGCGTTGTCAGAATGGCAAATATTGACCCGCTGGTGGCGGTCGCCAGACGGTTGCTCAACACATGCCCGTCCGCGGATACCCGCTTTCACTACTGCATTTATCACAGCCGCCATCCGCTGGCGATGCGTTCACATATCGAGAAACGGCTGGATGTCACCTTAACCCGCTATGACCCCGACGCGCTGTGGCAGGTGGATGAAGTGCGGAATGCGTTAGAACGTTACCCGGAAAAACATCACATCTTTGTGGTGCTGGCGACTTCCGTGGCAGAGGTCGGGCGCGACCATGATTATGACTGGATGATTGCCGAGCCGAGCTCAATGCGTTCACTGATCCAACTGGCTGGTCGCCTTCAGCGTCATCGGCAGCAATGCCCTGCGCAACCCAATATGCATATTTTGCATAAAAACGTGAAGGCCTTGAGACAAAGCGCTCCTTCCACGCCTGCGTATTGCAAACCGGGCTTTGAAACGCTCGCCAATCTGTTTTCCAGCCATGATTTACACCAGCTCATTGACCCGCAGCAATATCAAGTCATCACAGCCATTCCACGCATTCAGGAACGCATTCCTAAAACGCCGAAAGACAACCTGGTAGATCTTGAGCACCATCGCTTGCAGCTCGAATTACAGGGGAGCCCCGCGAACAAAGAGTGCGCGGCGCAGTGGTGGCGGCATCCGGTGAGCTGGTGCGGAGAGCTTCAGCGCAAAACGCCGTTTCGTCAGTCAGCACCCGACGAACAACACAATTTGTGGATCGCCGAAGAGGGCGACGAGCCGCTCTTTCGTAAACCCGACGATGGCATTGAAGGCTGGAAAGACAGCGGTGGGTTCAAACCGATCACTCAGGAAATGGTGCCCGGCGTCAGTGCCTGGATTGACATGGACTACGGCAAAATTTATCAGCAACTGGCCGATGAAATGGAATGGGAATTACCGCGAATCAGCGCGACCTTCGGTGAAATTCGGCTGACGGCCGATGAAAGAAAAATATGGCGCTGGCACCCGTTGTTAGGGGTGTTTGGCGAAAGGGATTAATAAAGGATCACACAGAAAAAGAGGCGATATGGAAAGAAACGGATTAAGCCATTTTATCAATGATTATATTGAGGGCCGCAAGCAACCTAAGCTTGAAGCCCACGACAAAGACGCAGAAAAAAAACTGGCTGAAGTCTCTGAACCAGAGGTAAGGGCCGCACTACAGCAACAGTTGCTTGAACAACGTCGGGACATCGAGAAAAAGTACGACGTTCGCGCCTGGCTGACCGATGCCGCCGCGCGCGCGGGGCAAATCAGCCTGGTAACGCACGCGATCAAGTATTTTCATGGCGATGCCAAAGGCAGCAGCATTTACAGTACTGCTGAACATCCTCAGGCCGGTTATTTGTCGACATCGTCACTAAAAATACCCGCTGTTGATGCCGTAGGAAACTCGGCGGCTCTGGATGTAGCGAAGCTGCTGCAAACGGAGCACGAAGGAGATTCATTGCTGGCCAGCTTGCAACGCGGGGATCATGCTGCCTTGAAAACGCTGTCAGAAAATGACCAGCAGCTTGCCGAGTGGGTGAGCGGCTTTACGCAGGCACTGTCCGACAAAAGCCTCAGCTCGCATAAGCTGGCGAAACAAGTCTACTTCCCGGTTGGCTATAATGCTGAATACCACCTGCTCAGCCCGCTTTACTCCTCTTCTCTGGCCCATGCGTTACATCAGCGCATCAATACGTCGCGCTACAGTGAAACCTCTGTTGATACCCGCAAAGCACGCCGTGAGCAGCAATGGTCGCCGGAGACTCTGCAAATATTCGCCGATGTCGCCGTTCAGGGGGTTGGTGGTACTAAGCCACAAAATATCTCTTACCTGAACAGTGCACGTGGTGGCAAATCCTACCTCTTGCGCTGCGCGCCGCCTGAATGGCAATCCACTCTTAAACCGCCGGTTGAACAGAAAACAATTTTTGGTTCTACCTTAGGCCGGCTGGCTAGCGGCAGTATTTGGCAGCTGCGCCAGTATCTGGGAAGCGTTGCAAAGCAGGAAAATACGATGCTGATCCGCCAGAAACGCGCTGAGCTGGTAGATGACATCATTGGCATCGTTTTTAGCTATGCCGCTGAAATACAAAACTTGACGGGTCAACGAGGATGGACCACCCGGCCAGAGTGTCAGTTGAAAGTTTCACAGCAACTGTGGCTGGAGCCGCTGCGTCAAGAGCATGACAGACAATTCAAACTTCTGCGTGAGGATACGGACAGTTGGCAAAAAGAGATCGCCAGTGATTTCGGACACTGGCTGCACACACGTTTGAATCGGGATGAGAAACTCAATCTGGGCGAGGTGGAAATCAGGGAGCTGGCCTCTGCACTTTTACGCCGTCGGCTATTCGAATTTGATGCCTGCCGTCAGGAGGTGACACCATGAGCTACTTAATCGTGATCCCTCGGGTGAGAGTCGAAAACGCCAATGCCATATCGGGCCTGACCTACGGCTTTCCTGCCATCAGCCACTTTCTCGGTTTTACTCACGCTTTATCTCGCAAGATCCAGCCGGAACATGGACTGACGTTTACCGGCTGCGGCGTGGTGTGCCATCAGCATCAAATCCAGGCCTATCGAGCATCCCAATGGAGTGATTACTCTTTTGCCCTGACGCGTAACCCCTTGACCAAAGAAGCCAAAACCGCCGCCTTCAATGAAGAGGGTCGGATGCATATGACGGTGACGCTGTTTATTGAATGCCAGGGAGTGATTGCCAACGGTGATGCCGGCGCGCGCGAATTGGAGATTTTACTGCAAAGTCTATATCCAACTCAGCGTCTGGCGGGAGGCACCATTGTTTCCGCTGAACTGCCGCGCATTTTGGCGCTGCCTGAAAACGAAACGGGGCTCGCCGCGTTAACCCGAAAGGAGATGTACCGCGCGCTGCCGGGCTTTGCGCTGGTGGATCGTAGTGATTATCTGGCTGCCCATTGGGAGCAACGCCTGCAGCAAAATCCTGACGCTGAAATGATCGATGCATGGTTGGACTTCTCTACGCTGAAAATGCAGGCCGCACCGGTTGATGAAAGCCGTCAGCCCCAACCGGGGGATGCCGCAACCTGGAGCGTGGTTGCAAAACCTGAGCGGGGTTATCTGGTGCCGCTGGTGACCGGTTACGGTGCCATCTCGCCGACCTATTCACCGGGTGAGGTGGACAAAGCCCGCGACCCGACGTTGCCATTCTGCTTTGTTGAATCGGTCTATGGCGTTGGCGAGTGGCGCAGCCCACACCGCGTTAAAGACATTCACCAGTTGTTCTGGCGTTACCAGCATCAGGACGGTCAATACCTGTGCCGTCACGCTGAAGAAATCGAAGAACCTGACCTGACTCCGTATCTGGACTAACAAACATTGATAACAAGGAAAGCACAATGACTAAAACTACCGTAAAAACTGCCTCTGTTTTGGCTTTTGAACGCAAGCTGGCTAACTCCGATGCGTTGATGTTTGCCGGAAACTGGCCAAAAGATAATAAATTGGATTTGGTTAGTTGGCAGCCGATTGAAGTCAAAGAAAAAGCGGTACGTGGCACCATCTCCAACCGTATGAAAGCCGGGCTGGCCAGTGACCCGTTGAAAGTTGATGCCGAGATCCAAAAACCTAACCTGCAACGCGTGGATGTTGCCGCATTGCCATTTGACGCCGATACGCTAAAACTCAAATTTTCTCTGCGCGTGCTGGGCAATCTTTCCACACCATCGGTATGTAACGATCAGGATTATCAGGCCGCGCTGGCCGATGTTATCGAAGGTTACCGCGCCAAACACGGCTTTGGCACACTTGCCGCGCGTTACGCAGAAAATCTGGCGAATGGGCGCTTTTTATGGCGTAACCGCGTGGGGGCAGAGGGCATCGCCGTTCATGTCACTCATAACAATGACTGCTGGAAATTTGAGGCCGACGCCTTAAACCTGCGCAGTTTCAGTAAGCCATCCGGCGATCTGTCTAAACTGGCGGCAGTGGTTGAAGAAGGGTTGAGCGGTAAGGCATCCGTACTGCTGAGTGTTGAAGCCTTCGTCAGATTGGGCGCAGGGCAGGAAGTTTTCCCTTCACAGGAACTGGTGCTGGATACCAGCCGCGACAGCAAAAAAAGCAAGATCCTTTATCAGGTTGGCGGTGTCGCCGCGTTGCACTCACAAAAAGTCGGTAATGCTCTGCGCACCATCGATGACTGGTATCCGCAGGCGACTCAACTGGAGCTTGGACCGATTGCCGTCGAACCTTACGGCTCAGTCACCAGTAAAGGTAAAGCCTACCGTCAGCCAAAAGACAAAATGGATTTTTACACCCTGCTGGATAACTGGGTCACCAAAGACAAAGAGCCTGATGCAGAGCAACAACATTACGTGATGGCGATTTTGATCCGCGGCGGCGTCTTCGGTGAGAAGAGCGAATAAGGGGATTTCATGGAAAGTTACCAGGATATCCGCCTTTTACCCGATCCAGAGTTTGGTACTGAGCTACTGATGGCCGCACTGTTTGCCAAATTGCACCGAGCGCTCGGCCAACATGCCGCAGGTCTCATAGGGGTGAGTTTCCCGCGTGCGGGGAAAACGCCCGGTGATACGCTGCGTCTGCATGGTGCCGCAGAGGCGCTGGCAGCGTTGAATCAGCATCCGTGGCGTAAAGGCGTCAACGACCATATCGAATCCAGCGAGATTAAAGCGGTGCCGTCCGGCGCAAAATACCGCACCGTCAGCCGGGTTCAGATAAAAAGTAATGCTGAAAGACTGCGGCGGCGGTCAGTTAAAAAAGGCTGGTTGACCGAAGAACAGGCGCTGGAACGCATCCCGGACGGCCAGGAAAAGAGCTGTAACCTGCCGTTTATCCCTGTTAAGAGCCTATCAACCGGCGAGAGTTTCCGGTTATTTATCCGGCAGGGCGAATTACGTGACTCACCCACGGCAGGGAGTTTCGGCAGCTACGGGTTAAGTGCCTCAACGACAGTGCCCTGGTTTTGACCCTTTTTTTTCACTGTTTGCTAACTCATTGATACTAAGAGAGAGGAGGTTAAGAGATTAAAAAAGGGGTAAAAGACAAAATAAAGCCAAAGCGGTTGTTTCTAAAAAGAATAACCGCTTTTCTCAACTGTTCACTGCCGTACAGGCAGCTTAGAAAGGATTCTTCCTGATGGTAAGGAAGGGCTGGTAGTTCACTGCCGTACAGGCAGCTTAGAAAGTGTCGATCCTGAAAATGTTGCCGGAGGTAAAGTTCACTGCCGTACAGGCAGCTTAGAAAGTATTAACACAAGAACAAATTCAAGAAGGCATGTTCACTGCCGTACAGGCAGCTTAGAAATAAAAACGTCTTCAACAGCAAGCATCCATTGCGTTCACTGCCGTACAGGCAGCTTAGAAAAGTGATGGTGAACGGTGAGCGGTGGCAGCATAGTTCACTGCCGTACAGGCAGCTTAGAAAGACAAAACCAACCAAAGCCCCCACAAAAGCGCGTTCACTGCCGTACAGGCAGCTTAGAAAAACTGACAACGCTACACGTCATGCCGGAGATCGTTCACTGCCGTACAGGCA
Organism: uncultured Enterobacterales bacterium; assembly: GCA_946478305.1. GTDB lineage: Bacteria > Pseudomonadota > Gammaproteobacteria > Enterobacterales > Enterobacteriaceae > Ewingella. Next base: position 27,405 of record CAMLBO010000031.1, on the reverse strand, counting down.
GCTTAGAAAAGACTGAATGCGCGGGTGCATGCTGTCACCTTGTTCACTGCCGTACAGGCAGCTTAGAAAATTTTGCGATATCCTGCGTCGTAGATGGCCCTGTTCACTGCCGTACAGGCAGCTTAGAAAAACCGGGAACCCGATAGGTGACGGTACGGCTAGTTCACTGCCGTACAGGCAGCTTAGAAATCTGCGACTGGATAACACCGGCACTGGCAAGCGTTCACTGCCGTACAGGCAGCTTAGAAAAAATCCCGTAAAGACGTCACCGATGCAGTCATGTTCACTGCCGTACAGGCAGCTTAGAAAGTGATTTCACAGAGCATGAGGGAGAGGACAAGGTTCACTGCCGTACAGGCAGCTTAGAAAATTATGTCGCATGGCCTCCTCTATCAGTTCTTGTTCACTGCCGTACAGGCAGCTTAGAAACCAAACGCACAGCAAATAACGTGTCCAGACTCGTTCACTGCCGTACAGGCAGCTTAGAAATTCGCGATGCCGCCAGCGGCCTCGATTGCTGCGTTCACTGCCGTACAGGCAGCTTAGAAATATCTCCGATTGACTTGACGCTTGCAGAGCTCGTTCACTGCCGTACAGGCAGCTTAGAAAGTGCAGAGTAGCGTTCCTGCGGAGACGAAAGAGTTCACTGCCGTACAGGCAGCTTAGAAATGAGCGGTGCCGGCCTGCGCGGTGCCAACCTGGTTCACTGCCGTACAGGCAGCTTAGAAAAAAGCCAGCTTCCCATATGGTCAGTAATTAGGGTTCACTGCCGTACAGGCAGCTTAGAAATGAGCGCGTTGTGCTCAAATCAAAATCCACAAGTTCACTACCGTACAGGCAGCTTAGAAACGACACCATTTGTCAGCATCCAGCAGCGCCTGGTTCACTGCCGTACAGGCAGCTTAGAAAATGACTGTCGGCGCAGATGGCGAAGTGATGCAGTTCACTGCCGTACAGGCAGCTTAGAAAGTCTCGCTGGTAGGGAGTCCTTGCAAAAAATTGTTCACTGCCGTACAGGCAGCTTAGAAAGTCAGCAAAGCGGAGAGTGGCCGCGGTGGATAGTTCACTGCCGTACAGGCAGCTTAGAAACACAGTAGCTATCACGTTGCTTGTAATGGTTTGTTCACTGCCGTACAGGCAGCTTAGAAAGGGAAAACTTCGGTATTTACTTTTCACTGGAAGTTCACTGCCGTACAGGCAGCTTAGAAATATGGCGCCAGATAGCTGGCTTCCATCTGGCTGTTCACTGCCGTACAGGCAGCTTAGAAATGACTATCAGGAAAAAGAAGATGCATTTTTAGGTTCACTGCCGTACAGGCAGCTTAGAAAACAGAAACCAAGACACTAGAGGTAGAAACCATGTTCACTGCCGTACAGGCAGCTTAGAAAATCTTTTGACCTTGTGACTGGAATTCCCAAGTGTTCACTGCCGTACAGGCAGCTTAGAAATCAATGCGGGCGTTCAGGTCGGAGTTATCAGCGTTCACTGCCGTACAGGCAGCTTAGAAAAAGGCGCATACAGCTGGGAAATGCAACGCCTGGTTCACTGCCGTACAGGCAGCTTAGAAATGGGAACGATAAGACGCCTCCGTTTGCTTGTCGTTCACTGCCGTACAGGCAGCTTAGAAATGTGCTGGCTGCCGTGGGCGGCAGCGCAGGCAGTTCACTGCCGTACAGGCAGCTTAGAAAACGCAGCAATAGCAGATAACCCCAAAGCACCGGTTCACTGCCGTACAGGCAGCTTAGAAATGTCGGCAACTTATACGCCGATGCGCGGCTTCGTTCACTGCCGTACAGGCAGCTTGGCAATCAGTTACTTATGCTTTGCATATTCACTGCCTGTGCGGCAGTGAATACGAGGCTCTCTTACAGGCGGGCGCAGCGCCCGCCTGCTGCTTATCAGCTTTTCTTTTCCAGCATTTCAAATCGTGGTGAAACCATGCCGTACAGCGACCAGCCGAGGAAGGTGGCGAGGGCGCCCCACATCATGGCTTCTTCACCGGAACTGTAGAGCGCATAGAAGCTGTACAGGGCACCAATACCGGCTATCACGTTGGCAACGCGGGCCTTGTTGGCGGGTACGTTAGCGACTTTTTGAATCACCACCAGCGCCGCCATCGACAGGATATAAGGGATAATGTTTGTGACGACCGCCAGGTTGACGAGCACGTTGAACTGCTTGTTCAGCGACGGGCTGATGGTCATCAGCGTCATGGCACTCTGGATAATCACGATGGTCAGCATGCCTTTGACTGGCGCATCCGCTTTACTCAGTTTAGAGAAAATTTTCGGGAAGAAACCGCTGTCTGCAGAGGATTTGAACACCTGTGCAATGGTGAACTGCCACCCCAGCAGGGAGCCGACGCAGGACATAATCATCAGTGCCATGATGACTTTACCCACCGTTGGATTAAACATGTGGGAGAACGCCAGGCCGAATGGGGCGGTGGAGTTGGCCAAATCCATATTCGGCACAATCCCGGCGATAACGTTGGTCGAAATGATGTAGATCACGGCGGCGCCAAGGGTACCACCCAGCACGGCTATGGGGACGTTACGTTCCGGATTTTCCACCACTTCGGTATTGGCGCAGGCAGACTCCAGCCCAAGGAAGGCCCATAAGGTCATGGAAATAGATGAGCCGATAGCTTCAAAGGTCGGTACAGCATGTGGGTTCCAGGCGGCCATATAGGCTTCACCGCTAAACCAGTACCAGCCGATGACCGAAATGCCCAGCACGGGGATAATCACTCCCCAGACGGTGATCGTACTGATCTGCCCGGTAATGCGCGCCCCGCCGAAGTTGGCAACAGTGGCTACCCACAGTACGGCGATGGTGGCAATACTGATGCCGAGCGGCGTCAGGGCCACGCCAAACAACTCAGTGCCGTAACCGACAGCGGAAATGGCGATGGCTATATTGGCGATCAGCAAAGAGACGCCATAGGTATAGTTAGCCATAAAGTTGCCGGATTTACCGAACGCATATTCCGCGTAACCTCCCATGCCCCCGGTTTTGCGGTTGAACATGCCGCATTTGGCAAAGGCGTAGGCCAGTGCCATAGAACCTACGGCAGTGACCAGCCAGGAAACAATCGAAATAGTGCCGACTTCAGCCAGCTTGGTGGGCAGCATAATTATGCCGGATCCCATCATATTCACTGCGGTGAGGATCGTTAATTGCATGACCCCCATTTTATTATTTGCTTTACTCATGTTCATTCTCACTTTTTATAATGTGATCTTACTGGTGGCACTTTCCCCACCAGTAACATGTTTAATTAAGCTTTAATGACATAGCCGTAAGCACGGTTCCAGCCGTCTTCATCTTTCTGGATATAAACGCCCTGTAATTCTGGTGCGAAACCGGGCAGTAAATTAATACCCTCTTCCAGTGCCAGGAAATAACGCTGTGCGGCACCACCCCAAATTTCACCCGGAACAACGCATAACACACCAGGAGGATAAGGTAAGGCACCTTCCGCAGCGATTCTGCCTTCTGCTTTGGAAAGAGAAACCAGTTCAACATTACCGCGAATAAATTGGGTATTGGCATCCTGCGGATTCATGACCACGCGGGGGAAGTATTTCTTGCGGAACATCTCTTTTTGTAATTCTTTAACATCATAGCTGACATATAAGTCATGCATTTCCTGGCAAAGTTGGCGCAAAGTATAATGTTCATAACGTTGACGATTACTTTTATAAACGGCAGGCAGTACTTCACTGAGCAATGAATCCTGCTCGATGTGTTGTTCGAAACGGGCTATTAACGCCACCAGATGCTGCATCTTGGCAATATCTTCAGCCGGTGTCAGCAGGAACAGGATCGAATTAAGATCACATTTTTCAGGGACAATGCCATTTTCCCGAAGGTAATTCGCCAGAATAGTGGCCGGAATACCAAACTCAGTATATTCACCATTCTCGGTATTAATTCCCGGTGTGGTAAGCAGCAATTTACACGGGTCGACAAAATACTGGGATTCCGCGTAACCTTCAAATGCATGCCATTTTTCACCTGGGACGAAATTAAAGAAGCGCAGATCCTGAGCCATTAATTCGGTGTCATACGAATGCCAGGGTTTACCCTCTATCTGGTCCGGCACGAAGGGTTTGATCAGCGAGCAGGTTTCTAACAGCATCTTGCGTGCTTCAATACCCACACGCACGCACTCTTTCCAAAGGCGTTGGCCGCTTTTGCCCTCATGCATTTTCGCGTTGACATCCAGCGCGGCAAACAGCGGGTAGAACGGGCTGGTGGAGGCGTGCATCATAAAGGCATTATTGAAGCGCTTATGGTTGCAATAGCGATCTTGCCCTTTGATATGCTTGTCTTTTTTATGAATTTGCGAGGTCTGAGAGAAACCGGCCTGCTGTTTGTGGACGGACTGGGTGACGATAATTCCTGGATCGTTCTCGTTCAGTTCCAGCAGCAGCGGCGAGCACTCTTTCATCATGGGAATAAACTGCTCGTAGCCGACCCAGGCGGAATCAAACAAGATGTAATCGCACAGATGCCCAATTTTATCGACGACCTGACGGGCGTTATACACTGTGCCGTCATAGGTACCCAACTGAATAATTGCCAGGCGGAAAGGACGCTGCTCCTGGGCGCGTTCCGGTGCCACTTCACTGATTTGCTGGCGTAAATATTTCTCTTCAAAGCAGTGGGCGTCGATGCCGCCAATAAAGCCAAACGGGTTGCGCGCCGTTTCCAGATAGACTGGCGTCGCGCCCGCCTGGATTAACGCTCCGTGGTGGTTGGACTTGTGATTATTACGGTCGAATAACACTAAATCGCCACGGCTTAACAGTGCGTTGCTGACCACCTTATTTGACGCTGACGTACCGTTGAGCACGAAATAGGTTTTATCTGCATTAAATACTTTGGCCGCATGTTTTTGCGCATCACAAGGTGCGCCTTCATGAATCAGCAGATCGCCAAGTTTTACATCGGCATTGCACATGTCAGAGCGGAAGATGTTCTCACCGAAGAAGTCAAAGAACTGGCGGCCAGCCGGGTGTTTACGGAAGAATTCACCGCCCTGATGCCCCGGACAAGCAAACGTAGCGTTGCCCATTTCGACATAACGAGTCAGGGTATTAAAGAAAGGAGGCAGTAATTCACTTTCATATTTAACAGCCGCGGCTTCCAGCTGTTTACCGTAAAATTGGGTGTTCTTGCCGCAAAGTTCAAACACACCCTGTAAAGCAGGCAGTGCAGTATTTTCTAATGACTCTTCACAACAAACGGCCACAAATAACGGGATGTTCAGACCCATCTCTTCTATTTGCTGGATCATACCTTGTTCAACGTCCCCGACTGACATCACGACGGCGGCAATATCATTGAAGTCAGTGTGATGTATATCGACAACATCTCGGGAAGTTTCAAAGCACTCATGTGTTTTGGCGTTGGCGGCAATTTTTAATTTTTTCATTTTTCTCTCTCTTTAGACAAAAATATCCCCCGGCGATTTATTTTCGCCGTAAAAATATTTTCCTTAAAATAGGCCCGTGTGAATTCGTAGCCATGCCCGATGAGCATGACCTGATTCTGGGTTTATTTTACTGATTGCTGTGTCGCGTTAATCGGCAGATCAAAAGACCGGAGTTTACTGCCATTTTTTAGGCGAGAATAAGCCGTCAATGAATGACAAGGTTTGATTTTTTGATTGACCGGATAACGTTCGTTATATGCAATAAGAACGTCAGAGGAGGGGGTTATTTGTGGTTAAAGAAAGCAAAGCTAAAGCAGCTACGATGAGCCATCATCATAATATGCGTGGTACGGCGTATATGCGCCATTTTACGATTGTTGTTTTCCATTGCTGGTCCACCTTCGTCTTAAAAGATGCCAGTATAGTAGCCTCTAAAACGACGAATAACGTGACAAATGTCAAAGTTATTCACTTTCAATCCCCAGATTATTCACTTGTTATGCAAGATAATGAATAGAAATCGACTATCTTGCCATTAATAATGTGAATGAAATGCTACAAAAAATACTACTAAGATTATTATTATTTGACTTAATTATTCATGCTGGCCAGAAATTAAATCTTAATCTATTGAAGGCCGTTTAATGGAAGTTGAAGTTGTTGAAAATATGTTATTTTGAAAGGGGGTTCTGATGAATACATAATCGTTAATAACGATTTAATACCCACTTTATAAAATGACGCAGATCCGCACTGATTGTTCATTTTATACAGCGCATTTATGGAAAACGCCGCCCAGCCGGGCAGCGATTCCTTTCAGGACCTTACTGTCAATGCATCAAAATAGTGGCTAAGACAATCAGGTTGCTGGCTGACCAGCTTCTCTTTCTGCGCTTTCCTCAACTTCTTCACTTTGATTTCCAGCCTGGAGGCCAGTGACCGATCGCCCGCCGGGCAATGGTATGCCAGTTTAAGCTCACCTTTTCCGCGCAGCGCTTTGGCACCTTTCCCCGCCTGATGCTCAGCCTGGCGGCGTTCAACGTTCGTGGTGATGCCGGTATACAACATGCCGGACGGCGTGCGCAGCATATATAAAAACCACTGAGTGGGTTCGGACATGTCAGTTCGCCGTGGAGATAGGGTGAACGCAAGTTTACCTTACCCGCTTATAGCGCGCTAAACTGACGGCAGAGAATTTTGAGGAGCAGGCCATGAATGAAGCAGGTGATTTAAAACATATCAGTCATTTTCTGGGAAAAAATCACGTACTGGCGCTGTGCGCCGCTGCCGATGGGGAGATGTGGAGCGCCAACTGTTTTTATGTGGCAGATACCTCTCATATGACGCTCTTCTTTATGACCGAACTGAAAACTCTGCATGGCACGCTGATGCAAAAAAGTCCCCTGGTGGTCGGTACTATCGCGCCGCATCCGAAAACCATCGCACTGATAAAAGGTATTCAATATCGCGGCGAGGCATTCATGCTTACTGATGAGGAGGAGGTCCGGGCACGCCATCTGTATTGCCAACATTTTCCCATCGCCGTGGCGATGAAAGCCCCGGTTTGGGCGCTGAGACTCAATGAAATCAAGATGACCGACAATACGTTGGGTTTTGGTAAGAAGCTGATCTGGACGCGTGAAAGCGAGTGACAGTGCAAAAACAAGAAGGGCCCGTTTGCACGGACCCCTGTTGCGACGCTATCGCATGGCATCTAATCTGGCTTTCATTGCGTAAAGCTAGGCGGACAGAATTCTCAACGACTCGCGGTTAAACGCGGGAAGATCATCTGGCGTCCGGCTGGTGACCAGCGTGTCGTTATCCACCACCACTTCTTTATCATAAAACTCCGCACCGGCATTTTTCACATCTACCACCACCGGTTTGACCGTGGTTAGCTTACGTCCGCGGATCACATCCGCGTTAATCAGCAGCTGCGGCCCGTGACAGATAGCGAAAATCGGCTTGCCGCTTTTGGCAAATTGGCGGGTAAACTCGACAAAGCGGTCGTCGCCGCGCAGGGTATCGGGTGAGTGGCCGCCTGGCAGCAGCAGGGCGTCGAAATCCGCCACTTTCACGTCATCAATAGATTTATCGATGGTGACCTGCGCTTTACCCTGTTTGCCTTTGATGATATTTCCGGCCTTTTTCTCAATCGTGATCACTTGATGCCCGGCTTTTTTGTACGCTTCAGCCGGTGAGGTAAATTCTGAGTCTTCGAATTCATTGGTAATTAGGACTGCGATCTTCTTACTCATAATTTCTCCCGTTTAATGCTTTAAAAATGTCTTCATGACGCATGTCTTGCGGACAATGACTTAAGCCTAGAAGCTCATGGCGGTGGGATCAAACTGGATTTGTCCGAGTCTGCTGCTCAGTCCGTCGTTATACTCATTGAGCAACAGGACATGTCTTATGGCGCGCGGGTGCAGATAAAGCAACACTGGCGGGCTGAATCAACATAAGGAAATACTATGGCAAAGGTACTTTTACTTGGTGCCAGTGGGCTGGTCGGCAGGGAATTGCTGCGGCTTTTACAGCAGGACCCACGGGTGAGCAGGATTATCGCGCCGTCGCGTGAGGCACTGCCACCGCTGAGCAAACTGTTCAATCCGCTGGGCCGGGATTTAACGGCGTTGATTGCGGAACTGGATGAACCTATAGACTTGTTCTTCAGTTGCCTGGGTACAACGCGCAAACAGGCAGGAAGTGCGAAGGCCTTCCGCGCCGTGGATCTGGACCTGGTGGTCAGCAGCGCCAAAGCGGCACGCCGCCACGGAGCCAAACACTGTCTGGTGATCAGCGCTAACGGTGCCAATCCCCATTCCCGTTTCCTGTACAACCGCACCAAAGGTGAGATGGAACAGGCGCTGATCGAGCAAAAATGGCCGCTGCTGACGCTGGCCCGTCCGTCGTTGCTGGTGGGAAAACGTCAGCCACCGCGCCTGCTCGAGCAACTCAGCGCTCCATTGTTTAAACTGCTGCCGGGAAAATGGAAGGCGATTGACGCAGTGGATGTCGCCAAAGCGCTGCAACAGCAAGCCTTCAATGCGGGTTTAGGTGGCATCACTATTCTCGAATCCGATCAGCTGGCCGCCATTGCTCGTGAGTGAGGCATTACCATTCAAGCCGCAGACCGTCATGAGCGGCAATCACGTTACCCTCCAGGGGATTATCCATCAGCCACAGGTCAAGCTTGTGGCTGATATGGGTCAGATAGGTCATCTGTGGTTTTAATTGATGGTGGATAGCCAGCGCCTGATGAATATCGTTATGATTTTTATCTGGTATATCCCGTGGCGGATGGCTGCAGTCGAGGATCAGCGCGTCAAGTTTGATCCCCTCTAAATAGCGGGCCGTGGCCAGCGGCAAGCCTGCCGTGTCGGTCAGATAAGCCAGCGTGGCACGCTCAGTTTTGATCACATAACCGAAGGTGATTTTTGAGTGATTCAGTGGCAGTGGGATCAGTTCAAGGTTACCGAAATGACACGCCGTAAACGGCTGAAACGGAGGTTGGAAATCCAGAATACCGGGATGTTTGAACAGATCGTCACATCCGGTTTCATCCGGCGGGCCATAGACCGGGATCGCATTTCCGACTCCCCAACGCAACGGAAATAGCCCCTGAACGTGATCCATATGATAATGTGTAAGCCAAAAACGCTGAATTTCACCGGCAGTAAACTGTTGGGCTAACTCCGGCAATCCCGCATCAATGAGCGTCACTTCCCCCGCATAATCGAGTTTTGCGCTGCACGGCTGACGCCGTAAAGCCGGGTCTTTGCGTGCCCGCTGGCAGGCCACACATTGACAGCCAAAAACCGGCACCTGCTGGGCGCCCCCGGTGCCGAGGAAGGTCAGTTGCATGATTGTTCCTTCAGGAAAGGTCAGAGATATTTTTCGACAAAAGCGTCCAGATCGCGAAAATCTGCCATGCGGGCTTTCAGCGTCGCGTGATCCCAGTTCCACCACTGGCTGCGTTCTATCTTTTCGATCAATGCATCATCAAAGCGCATGCTGATTTTCTTCGCCGCCACGCCTGCCACGATGGAGTAGGGCTCAACGTCTTTGGTCACCACCGCTGAAGTGCCAATTACCGCGCCGTTGCCTACCGTTACGCCGGGCATAATCACCGCGTTATGGCCGATCCATACGTCGTTACCCACGGTGACGTGATGCGCCCGCCGCCAGTTGAAGAACTCATTATCGTCTTCCCCGAGCCCATAGGCCGAGGCGCGATAGGTAAAGTGATGTTGGGCAATGCGGTTGTAGGTTGGATGGTTGCCGGGATTGATGCGTACATAGGTGGCAATGGAGACGAATTTACCGATACTGGCGTAGTAAATCTGGTTGTGCCCGGCGGTATAGGAGTAGTCGCCTAACTCACTCTCCTCCAGAATCGCGTCGTCTGAAATATGCACGTACTGACCCAGACGCGACTTGGTCATGATGACGTTGGCGCCAATTTTTGGCTCGGCTAACATCTCTTCCTCGTTAAACCGCGGTGCTGCTTCAACCCTGTCATTCATAGCTCACCTTTTGCGATGTCATGTCGTCAATTTTGGCCGGTACCGGCAGTTCCAGCAGGTGCAAGAACGCGGCCAGCGTTTCATGCAGCGGGCCGTCATTGTCCAGCCGCTGGCAGTGCGCAGGCAGTCCGCTGGCGTATTGCGCCGCGCGCAGTAAACGGTGGCGGATCTGTTCACTGTCCTCTCGCCCGCGCTGGCGTAAACGCTTTTCTAAAACACTTTCCGAAACCTGTAAACAGACCGGTAACAGGCGCTTACCATAACGTTGCATCGTCGGGGCGAGATGTGCCCGCGAGCCGTTAATCACCACGTTGCAGCCCTGCGCCATCCAGTGGTCAATCTCAATGCCGACACCATAACGGCAGCCGTGCGCCTGCCAGTCGAGGGCAAACAGCCCTTGTTCCAGTCGCTGATTGAACTCCTCATCGCGCAGCGCAATATGGTTCTCCGCCCCGGCGTTGGCGGGGCGGGTGATGTAGCGGTGTGCCACTATCAACCCGGCGGGCAGGGCGTGGCGCAGTGCATCCAGCAGACTATCCTTACCTGCTCCCGATGCGCCCATCAAATAAAGTAAACGGCTCATTATCACTTCCTTTTAAAACACCTGAATACCCTGACGCCACACGTTCTGCACGTAATGGTGATCACCGTGCGCCCGTGCCAGCACCAGATCGGCGCGTTTACCCTCCGCAATCACACCGCGGTCTTCTAAGCGCAGCGCTCTGGCAGGGTTGCGCGTCACCAGACTCACCGCCTGCGGCAGGGTGAAGGCGTTGCCTTCGTCCTGCGCGATGCGAAACACTGCATCAAGCAGACTGGCGGGATAGTAATCCGATGACAGAATATCGAGGATACCCAGCGAAGCCAGATGATGCGCGGCGACATTGCCGGAATGCGAGCCGCCCCGAACAATGTTTGGCGCACCCATCAGCACTTGCAGCCCAAGTGCGTGCGATGCCCGTGCGGCTTCTTCTGTTGTGGGGAATTCGGCGATCACGCTGCCAAGCGCCAGCGACTCTTCAACGTGGGCGGTAGTCGCATCGTCGTGGCTGGCAAGGGCAATCCCCAGACGGCGACAGTGGGCGGCAATGGCCACGCGGTTAGGCTGGGCCCAGCGGCGGGAATTCTCCATCTGCTCGGCCTGGAATACTTCCATCTGGTCGTCGTTCAGGTTGTATTTGCCCTGATAGTATTCGCGATATTTCTGCGGTGTAGCGAACTGGCGTTGGCCCGGCGAATGGTCCATCAGGGAGACCAGCGACAGCACGTCGGTATCCATCAGCTTTTCAAACAGCGGCAGCGTGCTTTCGTGCGGCAGTTCGCATCGCAGATGCAGGCGGTGCTCGGCGCGGTTCAGCCCGGCTTTTTGGCTGTTGACCACCGCATCGATCATCTTTTGCAGATTTTCCAGACGGTGCCCACCGTCGCGCACATCGCCGACGGCTACGGCGTCGAGCACCGTGGTGATGCCGCTGGCGACCATCAGGGCGTCATGGCTGCTCATGGCGGAGTGTGCGGGCCAGTCCACTTTCGGGCGCGGCGTGAAGAATTTGTCGAGGTTATCGGTGTGCAGCTCAATCAGGCCGGGCAGCAACCAGCCGCCTTCGGCATTCAGCGCCTGCGGCAACTGGCTGGCGGTGTCGGCGAAGGACGTAATAATTCCGTCCTGCACTTCCAGCGAGCCCTTCACCACCTGATCTTCCAGCACCAGATTGACGTTATTAATGATCATAATGGCATCTCCGCCGACGCTGTGGCTGGGGTCATTGCATACAACCGGTTGGCGACGCGTTCGCGTACATCCGCGTCATGGAAAATCCCGACAATCGCCGCGCCGCGGGCTTTGGCCTGTTCAATCAGCGTGACCACCGCTGCGCGGTTGGTGGCGTCCAGCGAGGCGGTCGGTTCGTCGAGCAGTAAAATCGGGTAATCGACAATAAAGCCGCGCGCAATATTCACGCGCTGCTGTTCGCCGCCGGAGAAGGTCGAGGGCGCAAGATGCCACAGGCGTTCCGGCACATTGAGATGCGTCAGCAGACGGCGGGCGCGGGCTTCACATTCGGCTCTGTCGGTACCGAGTTCGAGCAACGGCTGCATCACCAGGTTTAGCGCGCTGATGCGCGGAATGACCCGCAGAAACTGGCTGACCCAGCCGACGCTGTGGCGGCGCACGGCGAGAATGGCCCGCGCTTCGGCGCCCACCATGTCCACCCACTGACCCTGATGTTCTACCCAAATATGGCCGCTGTCGGGCAGATAATTGCCGTACAAGGAGCGCAGCAGCGTGGATTTGCCGCTGCCGGAGTGGCCGTGCAGCACCACGCATTCGCCGGCGTCAACCTGCAGGCTGGCATCACTGAATACGGGCAGACGGGCGCTGTTCTGGTTATGCAGGACAAAGGTTTTACTGAGATTTTCGACCCTGAGCTTCGTCGTCATTTTTGGTCACTCTTCATCATTTAAGACAGCACGGAGGAGACTAATAATTGGGTATACGGATGATGCGGATCGTCGAGCACGCGGTCGGTTAAACCACTTTCCACCACCTGACCCTGCTTCATCACCAGTAAACGGTGAGCGAGCAGGCGGGCGACGCCCAAATCATGGGTGACAATCACCACTGCCAGCTGCATTTCCACCACCAGCGTGCGCAGCAGATCCAGCAGGCGCGCCTGTACGGAGACGTCGAGGCCGCCGGTGGGCTCGTCCATAAACACCAGACGCGGGTGAGTCACCAGATTGCGGGCGATTTGCAGGCGCTGCTGCATACCGCCCGAGAAGGTGGTTGGCAGGTCATCCAGGCGTGACACCGGAATTTCGACATCTTCCAGCCACTGGGTGGCCTGTTTACGGATGTTGCCGTAGTTGCGCTCACCAATGGCCATCAGGCGTTCGCCAATATTGCCCCCCGCCGAGACTGAACGGCGCAGGCCGTCCATTGGATGTTGATGCACCACGCCCCAGTCGGTGCGCAGCAGGCGGCGGCGGTCGCTTTCCGGCATGTCATACAGCGACTGCGCGGGTTGCTGGCCGTTGTTATAGATGACCTGTCCTTGCTGTGGCGCAAGGCGGGCGGAAATCGACTGCAACAGTGTGGTTTTTCCCGAGCCGGATTCGCCCACAATGCCCAGTACTTCACCCGGATAAAGGTTGAATGACACGTCGCTAAAGCCTTTGCCCGGTGCATACAGGTGGGTCAGATTATTGACCGACAGCAGCGGTTCGCCGCTAAGTGTAAGTGGAGTATTCATGACGGTTTGACCTCGTTCTGTAGTTCGACTTGTTGTGCACAGAAGTCGGTATCGGAGCAGACGAACATGCGGTTGCCGAGGTCGTCTAGCACCACTTCATCCAGATAGCTGTGGTGAGAACCGCAGATGGCGCAGGGTTCATCCCACTGCTGTACGGTGAACGGGTGATCCTCAAAATCGAGGCTTTCCACTTTGGTGAACGGCGGCAGGGCGTAAATACGCTTTTCGCGACCCGCCCCGAACAGTTGCAGCGCGGGCATCATGTGCATTTTCGGGTTGTCGAATTTCGGGATTGGCGACGGATCCATCACGTAGCGATCATTCACTTTCACCGGATAGGCATAGGTGGTGGCGATATGGCCGAAGCGGGCGATGTCCTCATACAGTTTCACCTGCATCACGCCGTACTCTTCCAGTGCGTGCATTTTGCGGGTCTCAGTTTCACGCGGTTCGATAAAGCGCAGCGGCTCCGGGATTGGCACCTGGAAAATCAGGATCTGATCTTCCTGTAGCGGGGTTTCCGGAATGCGATGACGGGTCTGGATCAGCGTTGCCTCAACGGTCTTTTCGGTGGTTTTCACCCCGGCCACGCTCTGGAAGAATTTACGGATCGACACCGCATTGGTGGTGTCGTCAGCGCCCTGGTCGATCACTTTCAGCACGTCCTGCTGGCCGATGACGCTGGCCGTCAGCTGGATACCGCCAGTGCCCCAACCGTAAGGCATCGGCATTTCGCGCCCGGCAAACGGCACCTGATAACCCGGGATCGCGACGGCTTTCAAAATGCCACGACGGATCATGCGTTTGGTCTGCTCATCGAGATAACCGTGGTTATAACCTGCGATGACCGGCGCGTTGGCTTCACTGTTTTTCATGGGAAGGATCCTGTGAGGAGGCGGCATCATGCTGCTGGCGCAGGCGTTTGAGCAGCTCCAGTTCAGCCTGGAAGTCGACGTAGTGCGGCAGTTTGAGGTGAGAAACAAAACCGGCGGCTTCGACGTTATCAGCGTGAGATAAGACAAACTCTTCGTCCTGCGCCGGGCTGCTGATCTGCTCGTTGTACTCTTTGGTTTGCAGCGCGCGGTCCACCAGCGACATCGACATGGCTTTGCGTTCGGCGCGGCCAAACACCAGGCCGTAGCCACGGGTGAAGTGCGGGGGTTTGTCCTCCGGTGTCACGAAACCGTTCACCATTTCGCACTCGGTCAGCAGGATTTCACCGATATCGATAGCAAAACCCAGCTCTTCCGGCACGATCTCCACTGTCAGCCAGCCGGTACGAATTTCACCGGCGAACGGGTGGGTACGGCCATAGCCACGCTGCGTCGAGTAGCTGAGCGACAGTAAAAAGCCTTCGTCACCGCGCACCAGCTGTTGCAGACGGGCAGCGCGGGAAGCAGGGTAGACCGGCGGGGTGCGGGTGATATCTTCCGGTTCCGAGCCGTCATCTTCTTCCTGCACTGCCAGCTGCTGGCGGGTCAGCAGGTCGAAAACGTGGCTGCAATTTTCCGGCAGAGTTTCGTCGGCCAGCGGCGTAAACGGCGTTTCCCCTTCGGCCAGCAGCGCGAAATCCAGCAGGCGGTGGGTGTAGTCGTAAGTCGGTCCGAGCACCTGCCCGCCGGGCAGATCCTTGTACACGGCGGATATACGCCGCTCAAGGCGCATCGTTTTGGTATCCAACGGCTGGCTGGTAGCCAGGCGCGGCAGCGTGGTGCGGTAGGCGCGCAACAGGAAAATCGCCTCGACCAGATCTCCGCCGGACTGCTTAATTGCCAGTGCAGCAAGTTCGCGGTCATAAATCCCGCCTTCGCTCATCACGCGATCCACCGCCAGACCGAGCTGTTGTTCGATTTGGGCGCAATCGAGTTCGGTAACGGTGGTGTCGCCCCGGCGCTCATGGGCGAGCAGCTGATGGGCGGCCGCAATGGCTTTTTCGCCCCCTTTCACGGCTACGTACATCAGTAAACCTCCACGCGGGTGGTGCGCGGCAGCGCAATCAGCGCGTCACCACAGGTGAGCATAAAGTCCAGCCCCAGCGGGAAACGGTGCGGGCGGTTCAGCAGATAATTGCGCACCGCGTCAGGGAGTTTTGGGGTGATCACCCGTTCAGACTCAATACCGGGGCCGGTCAGGCGCAGCGGCGTTCCGCCAGACAACGCCTCTAACTGCACGATGACGCTGGTCGACAGCTCCGGTGACATTTCATCACCACAGGGGAAAGCCATCAGCGTCGCGCTGTCGAGTGCCGGATCTGCCAGCGCAAAACTCACCGTAGACGGGTCATCCGTGAGCAGCGCGCCGGTATGAAAACGCAGGTTTTTACGCAGAATGTCATCGTTAAGTGAACGGCTGATCCACAGCGGCGTATCCTGGTCGATCAGGGTTAACAGGACGCAGGCGCTGGCCGAACCGAGCGCACCAAACCCCGCCATCGCAGGCAATTTAACGCAGGTACCCGGCTCACTCAGGGCTTTTAAAATACGACGGAAGCTGAACTGGGCGTCAGCCACCGGGTGTTGAAAACTGGCAACAAGTGACATGGATTATTCTCCGCGAACCAGGGTGAAGAAATCGACGCGGCTGGCAGCCACTTCACGGGCACGCTGCTCGCGGCGGGCCTGTTGGGTTGCCGCCAGCGGGGCGATGATCATTTTGTGCAGCAGCTCTTCCATGCCGTTGACCTGTAATAACGCATCAATGATTGCGCACAGTTCCGCATGCTTTTTGTCACGTCCAGCGACGTAGCTGTAGCCATAGGTGCCGCAGTCGAGCTGCACCACGGCGCGGGTAACGGTCATGTCGCCCATGACGAAGCGCTTACCTGTGCCACCCATGCGGCCTTGCAACTGGGTCAGGCCGGTTTCCGCGGGGCGCAGCCGGGCAAACTGCGGGGATAAATTCAAAGGCTGCCAATGCTCGATAAGTTCAGTGGGGCGGCTATGGGCCAGCACCGACATCCAGCGCTGGCGGTTTTTCTGGGCGTCCATTCAGTGCTCCATCGTCAGTTCAATCATGTCGGCGCGGGTCAGGCTGACGGAATATTCCGCCACGCTGTCATTGCCGTCACAGGTGTTGAGGGTACGCACGCAAAGCAGCGGGGCCTGCGGTACGATTTCGAGCAACTTGCTCTCTTTCGCCAGGGCGCGGCGGGCGTTAATGCGGGTGGTGCGGCGGCTGAGGGATTGTTTAATTTCGTCGCGGATAAAATCGTGCAGTGAACCGCTGTGAAAATTCTGCAATGACGGCCACCAGTCGAGATCTGGCAGGTAATGATCGATAACGCACACCGGTACGCTGTTGACCCGGCGCAGGGTGCGAAGATGAATAACGGTATCGCCTTCCTGCAATGAAAGCGCGGTGGCTACATGTTCGGTGCAGGGGCGAAGCACCGCCAGCAGACGTTCGCTGGTTGGGTGGCTGCCCTGGTCGAGCAGGTTTTGGCTGAAGCGGGCCTGAGAATGCAGCGGATAATCGTAAGGGCGCATCAGCACCAGCGTGCCCACGCCCTGACGGCGCTGCAGCCAGCCGCGATCCACCAGTTCATCGACGGCGCGGCGCAGCGTATGGCGGTTGACCTGAAAGCGTTCGGCCAGCTGTTGTTCCGGTGGCAAATAGTCACCACAGCGGTAGCCGTTGTGCAGCTCATGTTCCAGCTCGGCGGCGATCTGCTGATAGATCGTTGCGTGACTGGTCAGAGGTCTAGATAAGTTCATCACAATGAATACCTCGCACGGTTAAGACGGGCAAAGGAAGGAATTTGATTGACGCGTGGGCAGGTGGGCATGATGTCAACCTCAGTTCGGTGTTGGCATCAGAATGGCGCAGCTAAATGACAGTTCGGTGAAGGTCGGGTTGCAGGGAGATGAAGAGTGGGTTCTCACTGCACATATCGAAAAAAAAATGACTCAGGCTCAGGCCGCGAAATTTTTCGAGGTAACCCAGCCAAGTATATCGGATCGGGTATGGGGGAAAATCTCGGTATACAGTATTGATATGCTGGTCAATATGTTAGCGAGTGTGGGGCTGCGTATCTCTCATATTGAGATCCGTGGGGAAGCGGTAGCCTGAACTACCGCACTCTGTTGATCACAAGCTCATTCATTTCAAATAATGAATCACCTGATTAACGCTGCCGCGCCAAATCAGTGACGGATCTTTCAACGCCTGTACGAATTTGCCGTCGACCAGCACATTGATCAACGCAACCACCTCGTGCTGTTCTGACGTCAGTTCCCCGAGTGTATACCCCGTCCACATCCACACGTCTTTGCCCGGACATTCATCGTGCACGCGTAATAACAACTGACGAATGGCGGACAGATTTTGCGGATGCAGCGGATCGCCACCGGAGAGCGTTAAACCTTGTCGTGGGATCACGGTGTTTTGCAGGTCGGCAATGATGCGGTCTTCGTCTGCCTGCGTAAAAGGCTTACCAGAATCCAGCCGCCAGGTGCTTTTGTTGTAGCACCCGCGGCATTCATGGACGCAGCCGGAAACGAACAGCACGCAGCGCGTTCCCGGCCCGTTGACCACATCGATAGGGTAATACTGGTGGTAATTCAAAGCATCAACCCAACTGTCCGTTACCCAGATGTTTCACGCGGCGCTTCACCTCTTCCTGCTTACCGGCGTTGAACGGACGGGCGTCGGGGCTGCCGAGATAACCGCACACGCGACGGGTAACGGAGACACGTGATGGTTCATGGTTACCGCATTTCGGGCAGGTAAAACCTTTGCTGGTACACTCAAATTCGCCGGTAAAGCCGCACTCGTAGCACTCATCAATCGGCGTATTGGTGCCGTAGTAAGGCACGCGGGAGTAGCTGTAATCCCACACGTCTTCCAGTGCTTTCAAGTTATGTTGCAGGTTCGGATATTCGCCGTAGCAGATGAAACCGCCGTTGCTCAGCGGTGGATAAGGTGCTTCGAAATCGAGTTTTTCATACGGATTCACTTTCTTCTCGACATCGAGGTGGAAGCTGTTGGTGTAATAGCTCTTATCGGTGACGCCAGGAATCAGCCCGAACTCGGCGGCATCCAGACGGCAGAAGCGGTCGCACAGGTTTTCGCTTGGCGTGCTGTAGAGGCTGAACCCGTAGCCAGTTTCCTCTTTCCACTGCTCGGTGGCCTCTTTGAGGCGGCCAACGATGGCTTCGGCCTTTTCACGCAGTTGGCTGGCGTCGAAGACGTGAGTCTGATTGCCGAACAGCGCGTTAATGGTTTCATGTACGCCGATATAGCCCAGCGAAATAGAGGCACGGCCATTTTTGAAAATGCCGGAAATATCGTCGTCGGCTTTCAGACGCACGCCGCACGCGCCTTCCATATAGAGAATCGGTGCCACACGGGCTTTGATGCCTTCGAGGCGTGCAATGCGGGTCATCAGGGCTTTTTTCGCCAGCAGCAGGCGCTCGTCGAGCAGCGTCCAGAATGCGGCTTCATCCTGTTTGGCTTCCAGTGCGATGCGCGGCAGGTTAAGGCTGATCACGCCGATATTATTGCGCCCTTCGTGGATCATCTCGCCATTCTCTTCGTACACGCCCAGGAAGCTGCGGCAACCCATCGGGGTTTTGAAGGATCCGGTGACCTTCACCACCTGATCGTAATTAAGAATGTCCGGATACATGCGTTTGCTGGCACATTCCAGCGCCAGCTGCTTGATGTCGTAGTTAGCGTCGTCGGCTTTGTGGTTCAGGCCGTCGCGGATAGCAAACACCAATTTCGGGAACACGGCAGTTTTGCGGTTCTTGCCCAGACCAGCAATGCGATTACGCAGAATCGACTGCTGAATCAAGCGTGATTCCCAGGACGTTCCGAGACCAAACCCGAAAGTAACAAACGGCGTCTGGCCGTTGGCGGTGTGTAACGTATTGACCTCATATTCCAGTGACTGGAAGGCGTCATAACACTCTTTTTCGGTGCGGCTGTGGGCAAAGGCATCGGCGTCAGCAATGTTCCACTCCTGCGCTACAGCTTTATGTTTATTAAAACTTTCGGTCACGAAAGGAGCCAACACTTCGTCGATGCGGTTGATGGTAGTGCCGCCGTAAATATGGCTCGCAACCTGCGCAATGATTTGGGCTGTGACTGCCGTTGCGGTGGAAATTGACTTCGGCGTGTCGATTTCTGCATTACCCATTTTGAAACCGCGGGTCAGCATGCCCTGCAGGTCAATCAACATACAGTTAAACATCGGGAAAAACGGCGAGTAATCGAGGTCGTGATAGTGAATTTCGCCACGTTCATGCGCCAGAACCACATCACGCGGTAAAATATGCTGTTTGGCGTAATGTTTAGCGACGATACCCGCCAGCAGATCGCGCTGAGTTGGAATGACTTTGCTGTCTTTGTTGGCGTTCTCATTGAGCAGCGCCATATTGCTTTGCTCAACCAGACCGCGAATTTCCTGGTTTAACCGGCCACGCAGTTCGCGTTTTACGTCACGGTCATGGCGGTATTCGATATAAGCGCGCGCCAGTTTTTTATACGGGCCTGACATCAGCTGGTTTTCTACTGCGTCCTGGATCTCATTGATGTCCACTCGCGGTTTACCCCGCAATCCGGCCGTCACCACGCTGGCCACCTGTGCGCAATAATCGGCACTGTCGATGCCGGCCGCCACGGCCGCTCGCTCGACTGCCTGTTTAATCAGGGCTTCATCGAAAGGGACCTGGCATCCGTCCCGCTTGATGACAATGGGCTGCTGATTAGGGGTATTTGCGGGTACGGATTTCAGGGCGTCTGCCTTCACGATGTTGCTCCTTTTATGCGTCATGCCGCCACCCGTGCGGCCTGAGGCCTCATTTAGGGGGGGATAGCGGAAACGCTACATGTTGGGTTTGGGTGGCTACTATACACACCATATATAGTCTGTGTGGCAGTTTCGTTGATTTGTAATCCGTGGTTTCTTGACCTAAAACAAAGATTTTTGGCTTAAGAATAGGGAATGAACAAAAGCCTAAGAATGCGCCGAAAATGGCGTAAAACTTGCTAAGTGATAACTCTGAGAAGGGGATCACACTGTGATGAAAAGGGGGATGAAAATGCAGGCCATAACGGCTCAGCAGAGAGTCACAAGCCTGACCGGCGAACGGGCTACCGGTCAGGAGGAAGGGAGGATGCTTTCGCTGAAAAGGCCGGTGAGAATTAGCTGACCGTCTCTTCTTCCAGCCAGTAAACACACTCATAAGGACGCAGGCAGTTGGCCACCGGTGCGTCGTCGTAGTTACTGTACAGGGGTTCCAGCGCGTTGAACGTCATATTCAAGACCTGCATCTGATTGCTGAGATTGGCAATCACCGTCAGTTTCTGGCCCTGCCAAGTGCGGCGATAACACCACACATGCGGGTTGTCGGGCGCTAAATCCTGATAGTCACCGTGAGTCAGAACCGGCAGGGCTTTACGCAGGCTGATCAGGTACTGATAGGTGTAGAACACCGAATTTGTGTCGGCCATGGCCTGTTCCGCGTTGATCTGCGGGAAGTTGGCGCATGGCGTGATCCACGGCGTGCCGGCGGTAAAACCGGCGTTTGCTGTGGCGTCCCATTGCATCGGCGTGCGGCTGTTATCGCGGGATTTTGAGGCCAAAATCTCCAGCAGTTCGGCTTCGCTGCACCCGGCGGCTTTCAGCTCGGCGAACATATTCAGGCTTTCCACATCGCGGTACTGCTCAAGATGTTTAAAGCCCGGATTGGTCATCCCCAGTTCTTCACCCTGATAAATGTACGGCGTGCCCTGCATACCGTGCAGCACCATCGCCAGCATTTTGGCTGCCGGAACGCGCAGTTCGCCGTCCTCGCCAAAGCGGGTGACGATGCGCGGCTGATCGTGGTTACACCAGAACAGTGCGTTCCAGGCGTGGCCGTGCATTCCCTGCTGCCACTCGTTGAAAATCTGCTTGAGCTGCACAAAGTCCGGGGTGGCTTTGGTCCACTTATCCCCGTTTGGATAATCGACTTTCAGATGATGAAAGTTGAATGTCATGGAGATTTCACTGCCGTCATTCGCAGCGTAACGGCGGCAATGCTCCAGTTTGGTCGAAGACATCTCGCCGACCGTCATCAACCCGAGTGGCTGAAACACATCACGGCTGAACTCCTGCAAAAACTCATGGATTCGTGGCCCATCGGTATAGAAACGGCGGCCATCTCCCTGGTCATCGGAGGGGAAGTCCTGCTGTTTGGAAACCAGGTTAACCACGTCCAGACGCAGGCCATCGACGCCTTTTTCAGCCCAGAACCGGCAGATCTCTTTCAGCGCTTCACGCACCGGTGGGTGTTCCCAGTTGAGATCGGCCTGCTCGGTGGCAAACAGATGCAGGTAGTACTGACCACTCTCTTCGTGCCACTGCCAGGCGCCGCCGCCAAATTTTGAACGCCAGTTATTTGGCGGGCCGCCAGCGGTATCACCGTCTCGCCAGATATAGAAATCGCGGTACGGACTGGCCGGATCCTGCGACTGCTTAAACCATTCGTGATAGGTGGAGGAGTGATTGAACACCATATCCATGACGATGCGGATCCCGCGCTGATGTGCCTGCGCGGTCAGATTTTCGAAGTCAGCCAGGGTGCCATAAGCCGGGTCGATGGCGCAGTAATCAGCCACGTCGTAGCCGTTATCAATCTGCGGTGAGACATACATCGGTGTTATCCAGATAGCATCCACGCCGAGGTTTTTCAGGTAATCCAGACGGCGGGTAATACCCTTGATATCACCAAGGCCGTTACCGGTAGTGTCCTGAAAACTCTTCGGGTAAATTTGGTAAATCACGCCGTTTTTCCACCACGGCAATTCGCTGTTCATTGTCATATCCTTTTCTAAACCACCGCCAGCTCGCCTTTGCGTGCTTTGCGTTTATAAACCAGTACCGTCAGTACGATGGGGATGACTGTTGCGACCAGCATCGCCAGCGCAAACACGCCCCAGAACTGCGGTTTAATCGATAAAATACCCGGCAACCCGCCGACGCCAATTCCGTTGGCCGTCACGCCGCTCAGTCCACAAAGCAGTGAGGCCACGGCGGAGCCGATCATCGCGCACAGCATCGGGAAACGGTATTTGAGGTTGATGCCGTACATGGCCGGTTCTGTCACGCCGAGGAACGCTGAGATCGCCGCCGGAACGGAGATTTCGCGTTCGTTATGTTTTTTAGAGGCAATAATGATGCCCACCACCGCCGCTGCCTGCGCGATGTTGGAGATAGCAATCAGCGGCCAGACCGGGGTGCCGCCGGTGCTTTGTACCATCTGCATATCAATCGCCAATGTAGTCTGGTGTACGCCGGTGATGACTAAAGGCGCATAGAGGAAACCAAACAAGGCGGCCCCAATCGGCGCGAAGCTGCCAGTCATCACCGCTTTCACCGCAAAGGCCACGCCGTCACCGATCATGCGGCCGAACGGACCAATCAGGGTGTGGGCAAGGAATACTGCCACAATCAGTGACACCACCGGAACGATGACCAGATAGAGGTAATTCGGAATGATTTTCTTCATGCCGTTTTCAATCAGTGCCAGCGCCATACCGGCCAGCATTGAAGGAATTACCTGTGCCTGATAACCGACTTTCTCAATGGTGAACCAGCCGAAGTTCCACACTTCAGGGATCTGCTGACCGAGGTTGTAGGAGTTCATCAGCTGTGGGGAAACCAGCGTGATACCGAGCACGATACCGAGGATCTCGGTACCGCCCATTTTCTTCACCGTAGACCAGCACACGGCAACCGGCAGGAACATAAAGATCGCTTCACCGAGCAGCCAGAGGAAGTCATATACCGTTTTCCACATCGGATGCATCTGTGCCAGCGTCTGGCCGCCGCTCATCGGAATATCGCCGATGACGTTGCGGAAACCGAGGATCAAACCGCCGCTGATCAGCGCCGGTAACAGCGGGAAGAAGATCTCCGCAAAGTGCGAAATCCCCCGTTCGAACCAGCTCATATTCTGGCGCGCTGCCACTTTAGCGGCTTCCTTACCGGTATCGTCCTTGCCGCTGGTGGCGATCAGCGCTTTGTAGTAATCATCCACTTCCGGCCCAATGACGACCTGAAACTGACCGGCGTTGGTGAAGCAACCTTTGACCATCGGCAGCGCTTCAATCGCTTTCGGATCGGCTTTTGCCGGATCATTGAGCACGAAACGCAGACGGGTAATACAGTGCGTGACCGTGGCGATATTGGCACTTCCGCCAACCAGGGCAATCAGGCGGTCAACGTCGTGTTGTTTTACTTTGCTCATGTTTTAGCCTTGTTAATTTTATTGCAAAGAGTGGGTACAGAACGTCACAAGCATAGCCAAAGGGATGGGATGTTGTCCGGGAACGTTCCCGGTTTTAAGCGGTGGATCACAAAGTTTGTGTACTAGGGGTCACACAACAGAGAGTCTCCGCCTTTGCTTGATCCTTATTTTTTATGTGGGTAATTTACTGTTTATACGAGTAGCTGCCCTGAGCATGGTGGGAGACTCAGCACACCATGAGCGTGAAGGAGCCTCGTATAAACCCTGTTTTACTCACCTTAATATGTCAACCAACAAGGAAACGTTGCTATGACCACTCCAGCATATTACAAGGATAATGTGCCCTATGATGCCAGCGGGCAGGCCATAATAACCATCACTGGCGATAAGCCCCAACCCCGCTTGTCACCGATCTGGGTGATGGCAATTTCAAGTTCCAATCGCAGCATCAAGGCTGTTATTTGAAAAATGTCACTACGCTTGGCATGCAGTGGGTGACAGACAGACCTGATGGCGGAATTGCAATGTGTTATGCCACAAAAGATGAAGAGAAAGTGGCCGTGAGTCTGATGACAGGGTTGCTGGCTGCGCCGGTATACACGCCGCAACAAGCTGCTGCAGCAACCCTGCTGTTGGGAGCCGCCGGGGCGATGGCCCTGAGCAGCGGGCGGTGGAGTATGCAACTGTCGTTAAGCGGAATTGGTGCGGCAGCGTTGCCAGGCGGGGGCGTGGCAACACTGCCTGGAGGCGGGGTCAACATACTGGCCGGAGAAATTCTCGCTGCACTGGAAGCGGCGGTCATTCGAGCGGCGGGGCTGCTGACCGCCAGCACCGTGGGACCGATGGTAGCCGCAGCTGCACTGATGTTTGTCCCCCTCCCGGCAGGAGAAGGCAGCGATCGGGTACCCGGGCGTAACCAGCAAGCGATGTTTGCGATGAATGCGAGGCTGCTAACCGGGAAAAACGTAGCCATTGGGCTAAGGTCGTCGAGTGTCAACCTGCCTGTGCGTGGAGCACTGGTTGAGCGCAACGGCCAGTTGACACTGGAGCTGCTGAAAACCGGGAATGGCGTGTCAGCCGCGGTGCAGGTTCTGAATGCAGTGCGCGATGCGGCTACGGGGCTGGATATCATCACGTTACCGGCAGTGGGGGGAATGCCGCCACGGACCATTTTGGTGAACCCTGTTCCGGTTCCTACAGGACCAGGAAATACCGGAAACCAAACGCCTGTCCCGGTTACCCCACTGCATACCGGGACGGATGTGAAGCCGGTAGATAATATTGTTGTGACGCCTCCGGCAGGGGATATAGGTGAGCTGTGGGACTTTATCTACTGGCGACCCAATGCCGCCGGGACGGGCGTTGAACCGATATATGTGATGTTGAGTAGCCCTTATGGAGAAACCAATGCCAGGGGTCAGTACAGCGGTCGTGACTATAATACGGATAAAGCCGGTGGCCCGATTCAGAATCTGGACTGGAAAGGCGCGACGATTGACCGTGCGGGAATAGACAAGGTAAAACTCCACACGGGACGGTTTGGTGAAGTAGCCGAAAATAAGGTGATGATTGAGCGGTTGGAAAAGATACTGAAGGGTGAGCTTGCCGTAACAGATACTGACAAGCGATTCTATACCCATGAAATCAGAGAACTGGAGCGCTACCGGGCATTGGGTATTGCTGATGGTATTGATCTCAGTGATGGTGGCGCTACATGGAATAATACTCATACAGCGACACTAGAAGATTATAAGTTAAGTAGTGATTGGTCGCTTCTGTATACGCCAGAAACATTAAAAATTGATGCTGAATAATTTAGAGGTAGGATATGATTGATTTTGAGTCTATGATTAAAAATGAAAATTCACAGGATGTAATATTATATTTTTCTGGTAGAACGGAAAATGGAGTATCGCATCCTCAGTTAGATAGATACTTCACCACATATAGTGGTGGTAGGGTTTCTAATATTGATCTTATTATGCTTGTAAGAAAAATGCAGAGTGAGGATGCTATTTCGTATAATGGGAAAGGCGGTTATAAGAAAGGACCGAACTGGAGGATCCCAAAATTCGTGACCGAGAAGAAATACGGTATCGAATAACGTGCCATTCCTAAATAACGTGTTTTAATCCGCGTCCAGCAAGCTAAGGTTTGTTGGGCGCTTTCGTTATTATTTGGTTAGAGTGGGCCCTGTAGTCTTTTCCATTAAGGGCGTTGAACCGATATATGTGATGTTGAGTAACCCTTATGGGGAAACCAATGCCAGGGGTCAGTACAGCGGTCGTGACTATAATACGGATAAAGCCGGTGGCCCGATTCAGAATCTGGACTGGAAAGGCGCGACGATTGACCGTGCGGGAATAGACAAGGTAAAACTCCACACGGGACGATTTGCAGAGTCGGATGCCAACAAGGTGATGATAGATCGACTGGAAAAGATTCTGAAAGGTGAGTTTGCCGCAACAGATATAGATAAGCGTTTTTATACTCATGAAATTAGGGAGTTGGAGCGTTACCGTGCAGTGGGTGTTCCAGATGGTGTGGAAGATGAAACTGTTTGGAATCATGCCCATACTGCAACATTGGAAGATTATAGAGTAAACGAGAGAACACAGCCATTATACTCTCCAGAAGCAATTAAAGCTTACGAAGAACAAGAGAAGCGAGAAAACCCATGATTGATTTTAAAACTATGATTGAGAATGAAAGCGTAGAAGATATTCTTCTACATTTTGCGCCTATACGATCATACCCTGATATTGACAATATGTATGTTCGATATGATTTTGAGGTCGCTGCTAAATGTGTACTCCTATTTACTTATCAGAAACTAGTTAAAGAAGGTAAGTTAGCCAAAGACGAAAGGGGTCGTACACTCAAAGGCCCGAACTGGCAAGCTCCTAAATTCGTGACAGATAAAAAATACGGTATCGAATAACCGGGTATTTTTGAATAACGTGTTTTAATCCGCGTCCAGCAAGCTAAGGTTTGTTGGGCGTTTTTCGTTATTATTTGGTTAGAGTGGGCCCGGCAGACTCTTACCATTACTGGCGTTGAACTGATATATGTGACGTTGAGCGATCCTTACGGTGAAATCAATACCAGGAGTCAGTATAGGTGGCGTGACTATAATACGTATAAAGCCGGTGGCCCGATTCAGAATCTGGACTGGAAAGGTGCGACGATTGGCGGTGTGGGAATAGACAAGGTGAAACTCCACACGGGACGGTTTGCAGAGTCAGATGCCAACAAGGTAATGATAGATCGACCGGAAAAGATTCTGAAAGGTGAGTTTGCCGCAACAGATATAGATAAGCGTTTTTATACTCATGAAATTAGGGAGTTGGAGCGTTACCGTGCAGTGGGTGTTCCAGATGGTGTGGAAGATGAAAATGTTTGGAATGACGCCCATACAGCAACTCTTGAAGATTATAAGGTGAATGAGAAAACTCAACCTTTATATACACTTGAGGCTGTTAAAGCCTATGTAGAGAATGGAATGAGGGAAAATAAATGATCGATTTCAGACAACTTATTGAAAATGAAAGTGTTGAGGATGTACTCTTGTTTTTTGCTCCACGAACAGCATATCCAGCGATTGATCGACTGTATGTCCAATATGATTTTGAGGTAGCGTCTAGACGTGTACTTCTATTTACTTATCAGAAATTAGTTAAAGAAGGTAAGTTAGCCAAAGACGAAAGGGGGCATACACTTAAAGGCCCGAACTGGCAAGCTCCTAAATTCGTGACAGATAAAAAATACGGCATCGAATAACCGGGTATTTTTGAATAACGTGTTTTAATCCGCGTCCAGCAAGCTAAGGTTTGTTGGACGTTTTTCGTTATTATTTGGTTAGAGTGGGCCCGGCAGACTCTTACTATTACTGGCGTTGAACCGATATATGTGATGTTGAGTAACCCTTATGGGGAAACCAATGCCA
>CAMLBO010000030.1 GCA_946478305.1 uncultured Enterobacterales bacterium | reverse complement strand
TTTTTACACGAGCCACCGGATCGGTCAACTGATCCTTAAACGATCGGCATTAGCCGGCAGGCCCTTTTTTCTCGATCGTTCAGTGCAATGATTTACTGTAATTGAGCCGCGATAAGCGGCCAACGTGTATCGAAATCCTGCGTTGGTCGGTATTTGAATTCTGATCTGACAAACCGTGACAGCATACCTTCGCAATACGCCAGCAATTGGCTTGCCAGCAGCGTTTCATCGTAGGTATAACCGCTGCCTTCACGCATTTTCTTCTCCCGCAGCACTTGTTTGAGCTGCACCTCAATGCGTTCAAACAACTGATTGATGCGCCCCTGCAGCCTGTCCTGTTCAAACATCAATGCGTGGCCAGTCATGATACGGGTCAGGCCAGGATTACGCTCTGCAAAGCCAAGAACAAGCAGCAGGATCAGACGAAGTCTGTTCAGCGTGTCCTTCTCGTCTTGCAAAATCAGGTTAATCCGGGTGATCAAGCTGTCTTCGATAAACTCAATCAGGCTATCGAACATCCGCGTTTTACTGGGAAAATGACGGTAAAGTGCAGCTTCAGATACCCCAACATTGGCGGCAAGCTTCGCCGTAGTAATCCTCTGGCTGCCATCGCTGGACTGGAGCATTTGCGCTAACGCCTGCAAAATCTCCTCACGCCGGTTCCTTTTGGTAGTTTCTTTTTCTGCCATGTCTGAATAGACCCTTGCTAAAAACGGCTTAAAACATAAGAGATCACACGCTTGCCGCATGAATCAAAGTGATCCTGCGGCTTATTAGTTCAATACCCATCGGGGACGATGAAAATTATCCTGTGATCTTGTAGTGATAAGGATCTGTTCAGTACCGCGGGTAAAGCGCGGTGCTGAACAGGTTCTTATTGGCGTCCTGAGTGGCCAAAACCACCTTCGCCGCGCTCGCTGCTTTCAAAGTCTTCTACCAGATTGAATTCCGCCAGAACAACCGGCACGAAGACCATTTGGGCAATGCGTTCGCCGGGTTCGATGATGAACGTTGTCTGGCCGCGGTTCCAGACGGAAACCATCAGCTGGCCCTGGTAATCTGAGTCAATCAGACCCACCAGATTGCCTAACACTACACCATGTTTATGACCGAGACCCGAGCGCGGTAAAATAACCGCAGCCAGATTAGCATCACCGATATGAATAGCCAGACCCGTGGGTAACAGGGTAGTTTCACCTGGTTTTAATTCCACGGCTGCATCAAGGCAGGCACGCAGATCAAGTCCAGCCGAACCTGGAGTGGCATAAGCCGGTAATGGAAAAGTCGAACCGATACGCGGATCGAGAATTTTAATGTCTATGTTTTTCTTCATAACGGCTGACTATCTCATCGAGTAAACGTTGGCCTAGGAGAGTTTTATCGCTGAGCGGTAAAACGGTTTCTCCATCCTGCCAGAAGAGCTGTAAGGCATTGGTATCACCGTTGAAACCATGCCCTGCAAGGGAAACGTCGTTAGCGCAAATAAGGTCGAGATTTTTACGAGCTCGTTTTTGCCGTGCGTATTCTTCCACATTCTGTGTTTCTGCGGCAAACCCGACAACGTAAGGCCGATGGCTTTTCATTGCGCCGACACCGGCCACAATGTCAGGGTTTTTAACCAATTTCAGTGTGATTTCATCGCCTTGCTTTTTGATTTTCTCATCGGCAATGACCTCTGCGCGATAATCAGCCACCGCCGCGCAGGAGATGAAAATGTGCTGCGACGTGATGCTGGTTTGCACCGCGCGCTGCATATCAAGCGCGCTCTCAACATCGATCCGCGTAACGTTGGCGGGCGTCGGCTGGATTACCGGTCCGGCTATCAATGTGACATGAGCCCCCCGATCGGCGGCCGCTTTGGCGACAGCAAAACCCATTTTCCCCGAGCTGTGGTTAGTTATAAACCTTACCGGATCCAACGCTTCACGGGTTGGACCCGCTGTGATCATGATATTCAGGTGAGCCAGGTCGCGGTGTGGAGCAAAATGCGTATTCGCCATGTCTACAATCACTAAGGGATCGAGCATCCGGCCGGGGCCGACGTCGCCACAGGCCTGACTGCCGCTATCCGGCCCCCATAGCAGCGTGCCGCGTTGCGCCAGACGTTGCAGATTTTCCTGCGTGGCTGCTGCGCGGTACATTTGTTGGTTCATAGCGGGAACCACGGCAATTGGGGCGGCGGTCGCCAGGCAAACCGTTGTCAGTAAATCGTTCGCCATACCTGCCGCCATTCGGGCAAGTAAATCTGCGGTTGCCGGTGCAATCAGTACCAGATCAGCCCACTTGCCCAGTTCAATATGACCCATGGCCGCCTCGGCCGCAGGGTCGAGGAGGTCATCGGATACCGGATACCCGGACACTGCTTGCAAGCTGAGTGGGGTAATAAAGGATTTTGCTGCTGCGGTCATCACGACCCGCACCTCCGCACCTCTGTCGCGTAAGCGGCGTACCAGCTCGGGTGCTTTATAAGCAGCGATACCGCCACTGACACCGAGCACAATATGTTTGCCGGAGATCCCCGTCATCATGATTGTCCGATTCTAAGCCGAAAGAAGCGACATTTTAGCATAACGCCGATTGATGACAGCATCTGGCTCAGTTCAATGGCGGATAATTAATTTTTTTGCGCGATGCCTCGCAGGGATGAAAAGCGGTAAATCCAGAGGTAATCGGGTGTGGCAGTATGTTGCCGCCACAAGGAGAGCGCATGAAAAAGAACAGGGATATTTGGCAGGGCGAACTTGCTCCAAGAGAAAAACTCCTCAAGTTGGGGGCCCGGGCATTATCAGATACCGAGTTATTAGCCATCTTCCTGCGAACGGGAGGACGAGGCGTCAATGTAATGAAGCTGGCTGGGAATATACTCGACCACTTTGGGTCATTATATCGTCTTATGTCGGCAGAGTTTGCAGACGCGAATACCATTAAAGGTCTGGGCATGGTCAAGTATGCCCAGTTATCTGCTGTGTCTGAGTTGTCACGACGGTGCCATGCCAGCCAGCTTTCCACTGAAAGTGCGATGCTCAGTCCGGCCATAATCCAGCAATATCTGCAAAATCTCCTGGCTTATCGCGAAAGAGAGGTCTTTTTGGTACTTTTTCTCGACAATCAACATCGCGTTATTCGCCATGAGGAGATGTTTGCTGGTACCATTAGCAGCGTAGAAATTCATCCCCGCGAAATTGTTCGCGAGGCGCTGAAGATTAATGCGGCAGCTATCATTCTGGCGCATAATCACCCGTCCGGCGTGGCTGAACCCAGTACAATGGACATCAGGGTGACCGAGCAGATAATAAAAGCCTGCCAACTGTTGGGTATTCGTGTACTTGACCATTTAGTCATAGGTCACGGAGAAACGGTCTCTTTTGCCGAGCGCGGTTGGATATAGACCCTTTTTTTAAAGATCCTTGAGGATCTTTAGCTGTTCGGGACTTGAGCACTTACGCTACAGAGCGTATACTACGCCACCTTTGAGAATCTTGGGTTTGGCGTTAAGAGCCTATCTCAGCAGGTTTCATACCTGATGAATTGGTTTTTTACCCGACGACAGTGAGTCGGTTCTCAGTGGAGTTTGCTGAGATGGGCTCTAAAAGCCTGACGAGGCGGCCATACCCTATACGAAGCTCGAGCTGATTTGATTTTTGGAGATATAGACATGTCCCGAGTCTGCCAAGTTACTGGCAAGCGCCCGGTGAGCGGTAACAACCGTTCCCACGCAATGAACGCGACCAAACGCCGTTTTCTGCCAAACCTGCACTCACACCGTTTTTGGGTTGAGGCTGAGAAGCGCTTTGTAACTCTGCGCGTATCTGCTAAAGGTATGCGTGTTATTGATAAGAAGGGTATTGAGACGGTCTTGGCCGATCTGCGTACCCGCGGTGAGAAGTATTAAGGAACTGAATCATGGCTAAAGGTGTTCGCGAGAAGATCAAGCTGGTTTCTTCTGCTGGTACTGGTCACTTCTATACCACTACGAAGAACAAGCGCACTAAGCCGGAAAAACTGGAACTGAAGAAATTCGATCCAGTTGTCCGTCAACATGTGATCTATAAAGAAGCTAAAATTAAGTAATTTTAGTGGATTAATAAAACCCGGCTCCGGCCGGGTTTTTTATTGCCTGTTTTCTGAGTATCCGTATCCTTGGGTATTGTCGTAGTTTAGTCCCGCCCAACATTC
Organism: uncultured Enterobacterales bacterium; assembly: GCA_946478305.1. Classification (GTDB taxonomy): domain Bacteria; phylum Pseudomonadota; class Gammaproteobacteria; order Enterobacterales; family Enterobacteriaceae; genus Ewingella. The sequence goes on along the minus strand of CAMLBO010000030.1, from coordinate 43,865 downwards.
TTGACGTTCTGTAGGAGAACCCATGCCTGAATTGCCTGAAGTTGAAACCAGCCGAAGAGGTATCGAGCCTTACTTGGCCGGGCATACGATTGTTCACGCTATCGTACGTAACCCGCGTTTACGCTGGCCAGTTTCACAGGAGATTATGGCCCTGAGCGATCAGCCGGTGATTAGCGTTCAGCGTCGTGCAAAATATCTGCTCCTCGAACTGGCAACTGGATGGATCATTATTCATCTGGGGATGTCCGGCAGCTTGCGGGTGCTACGGGAAGAGACAGAGGCGGGAAAACACGATCACGTTGATTTGGTTATGGAGAGCGGCTATGTGCTGCGCTATACCGATCCCCGACGTTTTGGTGCCTGGCTATGGTGCGAAGATTTAGATGCCAGCAGCGTGCTTGCTCATCTTGGGCCCGAGCCACTGAGTAAGGATTTTTCAGCGGATTACTTGTTTGAGAGATCGCGCAGCAAAAAAATGCCGGTGAAACCCTGGCTGATGGACAACAAAATCGTCGTAGGGGTAGGGAATATTTATGCCAGTGAGTCACTGTTTGTCGCCGGTATTTCCCCTGAGCGGCCTGCTAATAGCCTGACACATGATGAAATAGCCTTACTCGTTGAGACCATCAAAGCTGTGCTTTTGCGCTCGATTGAACAGGGGGGAACGACATTGCGTGATTTTCTGCAGTCTGATGGTAAGCCGGGCTATTTTGCGCAAGAGTTGCAGGTTTATGGCCGGGCCGGAGAACTCTGCAGAGCTTGCGGCACGCCGATTCTCAACCTGAAACAGGCGCAGCGCACCACTTTTTTCTGCCCTCAATGCCAACGCTAGAGTTACCTGAGGCTATTCCGCGGCTATTTTTTGCAGGAGCGCTTGAGTGATGTTGTCAGGAAGGAAGGGCTTGATATCACCACCGTGACGGGCCACTTCTTTAACCAGCGATGAGGAGATAAACGACCACTCTTTTGAAGGCATCAGAAAGACACTTTCCAGTGTTGGCATCAGATGCCGGTTCATATTCGCCAGCTGCATTTCATATTCGAAATCAGATACTGCCCGTAATCCCCGGACCAATACTGTCGCATTATGGTCTTTGGCAAAGGTTGCCATAAGATCGCCAAAACCGATGACTTCAACATTTTTGAGATGTGATATGGCTGCGGTTGCCAGCGCCACGCGTTCATCAAGCGTGAACAGAGGTTTTTTAGTCGGGCTGGCCGCAATCGCCAGAATTACATGATCAAACATCAACGCCGCGCGGGTGACCAAATCCAAATGGCCATTAGTCATCGGGTCGAAGGTGCCGGGATAAATCGCCTTAGTGCTCATGGAAGCTCACTTCTGCAGTTGATGACTCAGCGCCCAGAGGGCAGCATATTTGTTGAAGGTGTATTGCGCATTGACCCCCGCCAGAATCAGACCCTGCTTCCCATCGAGAAAACCTGCCCGCAATACCCACGTTTTAAAGAAAGCTCCCAGCGTATGACTGAGAATAGAGAAGAAGCTGCAACGACGGCTCTGACTATGGCGCTGTTTGGCCCAGGCTTCGGCATAGCTAAGCTGTTTACGTTGGAAATCGAAGAAGTCACGGCAGGTAAGGTGCAGCAGGTCTCCTTGCAGGGCGACGATATTAGCGTGGCTGGTTTCCAGTGATTCATGTACCAGGTCATCGTTGTAGCGAAAATGCGCCGCACTGTATAAGCGGTTAACCCGGTCAGGATACCAGCCGCTGTGACGCATAAAGCGTCCAAGGAATAAATTGAGTCGTCCTAAACTGTAAACAGTGTTGTGATCAATAGAAGGTAAGACAGACTCTATCGACTGACGCAGCGCTGGCGACACGCGCTCGTCGGCATCGATCATCAATATTACGTCACCCGTAGCATAGCTTTGCGCCAGTTGCCGCTGTTTCCCAAAACCCTGCCAGTCGCAATTTTGATAGAACCTGGCACCGAACTGTTGTGCTATTTCTTCTGTTGCATCAGAACTGCCGGAATCCAGCACGATAATTTCATCGGCCCATGAAACCGAACTCAAACAGTCAAACAGCAACTCGGACTCGTTGCGGGTGATGAGCACCACTGAAAGGCGTTTTTTGTCGTTCATCAGTGACTCCGTTGTGGCAGATAAGGCTCCAGCAAAAGTAGCAGGCGCTGAAGAGCCCCTTGATTCTGGCGGAGAACTTCAACGGCATGGCGGCCATAGTAGAGCCGGTAATCTTCATCAGTCAGCAGGGTGGATATTTCCTTCACCAGCGATGCGGTATCGGTAACGGTGATTAAGCCATCAGCCTGAGAAAGTTTGGCGCAGATATCTTTAAAGTTAATGGTATGCGGACCCATCAACACGGGAATGGCATGGGCGGCGGCTTCAAGCGGGTTATGGCCACCACGTTCGACCAGACTGCCGCCGACAAATGCCAGATCGGCAATACCGTACAGCAGCATCAGTTCACCCATGGTGTCGCCGATCACCACCTGCGTCGCGGCAGAAGGAACTTCACCCGTGCTGCGTCGAATAAACGTGAGGCCAGCTTTTTGCGTTAATTCGCGGGCTACCGCAAAGCGTTCCGGATGGCGTGGCACCAGAATCAACAATAAATTTGGAAAAGTCCGCAGCAGAGTTTTATGCGCGTCGAGCAGAAGCGTCTCTTCACCATCATGGGTGCTGGTTGCAATCCACACCTGACGCCTTGATGCCCACTGGCTTCGCAGGGCAATGGCTTTGGCTGCCAATTCAGGCGTAACCGAGATATCAAACTTCAAACTGCCGGTAACCGCCAGCTGATTGCGTTTGAGCCCGAGCGCAATGAAGCGGGTGCCATCTTCTTCATTTTGGGCTGCGATCAACGTGATGCGCTGCAATATCTTACGTATGAACTCGCCAAGTTTTTTGTAGCCCTTCGCGGAACGCTCTGACAGGCGTGCATTGGCAATCACTAAAGGAATTTGTCGCTGATGCAGGGCACTAATCAGGTTTGGCCACAGCTCGGTTTCCATAATGATAACCAGCTTAGGGTTAACCTGATCAAGGAAGCGGTTGACTGAACCCACCAGGTCGTAAGGCAGATAGACATGATGCACATCTTTGCCGAAAGCCGATTGAACGCGCTCAGAACCCGTTGGGGTCATCGTGGTGACGGTGATAGGCAAAGAGGGATAGCGGTGACGTAACGCACGAACCAGCGGAATAGCCGCCAGCGTTTCGCCAACGGAAACGGAATGCAGCATGATACCGCCAGGAACGACTTTGCCTTTGCAGAAGCCATAGCGTTCAGCCCAGCGTTTACGGTAGGCGGGTGATTTTCGGCTACGTAAAAGTAAACGGATCCAGATAAGGGGCTGAATAAGGTAAACTAATACCTGATATAAACGCAGTAACATGCTTTAAAATTCATTTATATGGGGTATTAGGAATAGTATCATACCTCGTGCGGAAAGGCGCTAATCTTGCGTGACAGAAAGCATGAGAGGTAACAATGATGATATGGCTAATGGGATTAGAATGAAAAATATACTGATTATTCGACGGGACAATATTGGTGATTTAGTCTGTACCACGCCGTTGATTGAGGGCGTTAAAAAAGCCTACCCCGATGCTAATGTTTATTTATTGATTAACTCAATCAGTCAGGATGTCATTAAGAATAATCCTCATATTCACCGTACTTATATTTATAAAAAAGCTAAGCATCGCGCAAAAAATCAAACAGCCCTCGGCGTATACCTCGAGCGTGCAGCGATATTTATCAAGTTAAGAACCATTCATTTTGATGCCGCGATACTCGCTAACCCAACTCCTTGTAATTATAGTCTAAGAATGGCACGTCTCGCAGGTGTTAAGAACATCATTGGTGCAGATCTGGGTAATAAAAAAATTATACATCCTTATTCTGAAGCTGATTTTTCAGGCAAGCACCAGGTTGAGAAAACATTCAGCTATTTGAAATCTATAACTCAGGAAAATATTCCTATTCCTGAAGTTAAGGTTTTCCCTGATTCAGGCGAGCTTTTATTGGCCAAGCAAAAACGTGAGGAGTTATTACCTGACTGTAATTATATTTACGGAGTTCACGTTAGCAGTCGTAGTCCTAAGAGACGCTGGTCTCTTGAACATTACGCAGAAATTATTAATCGTATGACGGCAGGGAATGACCACGGTGTTTTAATTTTCTGGTCCCCGCAAGGAACATTGTCGCCTGATGATATTGGTGATCAGGCACGTGCTGAGCAGTTGATAAAATTATGTGCTAACGAGAGAGTAGCACTCAATCCAACCGCTTCTGTACGTGAACTTATTGGCGGTTTTGCACAATGTAATACGATACTTTGCAGCGACGGGGGACAAATGCATTTGGCCTCGGCATTACAAAAAAATTTAGTGGTATTTTTCGGCGATACAGACAAAGAGGCGTGGCATCCATGGTCCGGCCAATACCGTATAATGCAAACGCTCAGCGGGGAGTGCATGGATGTTGCGGTCGATGACGTTTGGGCAGCCCTTCAGGCAATAAGATAAAATAAAAGGCGGGCGCTCCGCCTTTTATTTCTTTACCTCAGCTCTTCACCAGAGCCTTATATTTGTCGCAAATATAACTAATTTCATAGATTTTAAGGAGATCTTTATTGATGATGGGGGGGTTATTATAAACCTCAACAATTTTCTCACTCAGTGAATCTACGTCTACCTCTGCCAGTCCGAGATTCATCCCCGTATTTTCCATTATTTCTACCGGTCCACCGGGGCAGGCTGTGCTGACAATCGGGGTTCCGCAGATAAGCGATTCTACTAAGACGTTACCAAACCCTTCACTATCCGAGCTCAGGATTAGCTGTTTGGCATGTTTGATATAAGGGAAAGGATTCGCCTTAAATCCAGCAAATATTACGCGGTCGGCGATGTTAAGCGTTGTGGCCAGCGCTTTGATCTTATTGATATAGCTTTCGCTGCCAGTACCAATCAATACCAGGGGGACTTGTAAACGGCTTTTAGCATAGGCCTCCAGGAGGCGATCGTGTCTTTTTTGGACATGGAAACGGCCCACATGGAGCAGATATTCCTGACCCGCCATATCGCAAGGATGATTGGCGAGTGCCTCAATTTCCTCAATATTAAAGGGATTGTTGATCACCTGTATTTTCTGGGGACTGGCTAATATATTTCTTACCAGGTCGACCCCGACAGCTTCAGAGACCGCAACAATATTCTTATGCTGATAAACACTGGCCATTTTTCGGCGTTTATTCCAGAGATTAAGTCCCTTTCTGTGCCCCAGATAGGTGGTAGAAAGTATTCCATGAATACAAAACCACAGACGGTCGGAGGAGTAAAGTTGGCTTTTTTTAACGATGCGGTCCGTCTTGTGCAGGTTAGATAAGATCAAATCAAAACGACCCTGCTGACTCTCAATCTCTGCCACGGCTTTATCAAGTTGTTTTCCACGACGGGAAAGTTCAGTCAGCTTTCTCCATGGAGCGCGGGAAGTATCCGCAACAACCTTATAATTTAAATGCTCAGGTATAGTGTAATGGCAGACATCACGCAAAGAGATGAGCGTGACATTAATTCCGGCATTATGCATACCCTGACATAATGTAAGTACTACCTTTTCAGCACCACCACCGGGCAAACCGTCAATAATAATTAAGATGCGCATAATTATTCCAATATCCTTTTATAGAGGTTAATGAGTTGCCCGGAAAGGCGTGCTGGTGTTTCTTCTATAATTCGGGCTCTGGCTAATTTTGACATTGTTGAGCCTAATGATTCATCGGGCAGGGCGCGAATAGATTCTGCTAAATCATGTATATTAAGAGCATCGCAGACGAATCCGTTGCTACCTGACGTGATGAACTCTGAGCCACCACAAGTATTACTGGTAATAACCGGTAATCCGCATGACATGGCTTCCAAAATAACATTGGGGAAAGGGTCGTAAAGTGTCGGCAGCAATAGCGCATCTGCAGCCTGATAAAAGGGGAGTGTCTGTTTTTGCACGCCGGCAAAGCGGACTCTCTTGTTACATCCCAAGGTGTTAGCCAGCGCGCGATAGTGTTTTTCATCTTTATCTTGTCCAACAACCAGCAGGAAGCTGTCAGTTAAAGCTGTTGCACGAATGGCGGCTTCCAACCCTTTCCTTTCAAAACCTGAGCCAACAAAAATCAGACAGTGTGCATTTTGTGGGATCTCGAACCGCTGACGGAGTTGATGACGTAATTGCTCAGTGGCTGGCAGGAATTTTTTATTATCAATCGCATTATAGATGACCGTGATTTTGTCGTCTGGCAGGCCAAAGTCAGCCATGATTTCGTCTTTAATCATCTGTGCGTTACAAATTACCGCTTTGAGCTCAGATGCAGCATACATCTCACGTTCAGCACGCATAACATAGCGATGGAATCTGTCGGCCATCAGCAACCTACTGCGCCACTTTGGCATGATACGGCTACGTTGTAATAACCAGCGCCTATGAACGCCGTCGCCAGCGCGGTAAATATCACAACCGGCAATGCGTTCATGACTCTGAACGATATCGAACTTTTCCTGCTGCCATACCCTACGTGCGCTTTCAGCAAAGCCACGTTCGCGACTTACCCGACCCCATTTCACCGGATTACAGATGTGGATATGCCAATCGGGATTTTTGTCACCCTGCCATTCACGCGTGATGACGCTCAAATCCAGATCCTGATCCTCAAGAGCTTCCAGGGCACGCGAGACAAAACGCTCAGCACCGCCATCAGGGCGGTATTTCTGGCGGACCAGGGCCAGTCTAAAATGCTTCATGGCAATAATTCTCTTGCAGCCTCAATGACGGGTTGAACGGGGATCGCATCCAGGTAACGTTCAGCAGTATGGGTATCAATAGCGTCGGGGTCCGGAAGCTGACAGAAATCCCCAGCCCAGATAACAGAACCAATGGCTTGCCATGGTGACCAAAAAACTCGCTTTGAGGGACCAAAGAGAGCTACCAAAGGTGTTTTCAACGCGGCAGCCATATGCATAGGAACAGAATCAACACCAATAAACAGAGCTGCTTTGTCTATCAGAGCGGCCAATTGTCGCAACGTTAACTGCCCTGCCAAAGAAAAAACCTGTTCTTTAGGAGCAAGGGCGAGGATGCGCTCTACCATTTTCAATTCATTATCGGCAGGACCGCTGGTAAGGATCACGCAGATCCCTTCGGCATGAAGGGCCGTGATCACCTCGGCCATTTTCTCTTCGGTCCAACATTTAAATAACCACCGGGAGGTCGGCTGAACAACGACAAAATTACCTTTGATATGACTTTCATTGAGGCGTTGCTCAACCTCAGACCGGTCCTCTGCGGAGTAACTCATCGTAACCTGCCTCACCTGTGAGCTGAGGTTAAGCGGTGTGAGAATAGAAAGATTCTGTTCTACAGTATGCAGTTGGTTGTGATCAGCAACATCGACTAAATGGGTATGGCAGTGCTGCCACAGCGCCCCTTTACGTTTTGGGAAATTAAAACCAATTCTGATGGGTGCTCCGGTCAATTTCGCCACTAAGGCACTGCGCCACTGATCGGCAAGATTAATCACCAAATCATATTTTCGGGAAATTAATCGTTTAACCAATTGCGTCTCGTGGCGTATGTGGGCAAGTTTGCCTTGTTTCTTCCAGGTGCGGTCAATGGTGAATAGCATCGTGAGCAACGGATTACTTGCCAACATATCTTTGGTTTCGAGATACATCAGCATATCGATCTCAGCTTCTGGATAATGTTCTTTTAACGTACTGATGACTGGCGTAGTAAGAAGCATATCGCCATGGTGCCTCAGCTTGATGATGAGAATACGCTGTGGGCATGCATCAGATTTTTGATAGTGGGCGTTTGTCATCATTCATCACTGTCTGAGAAATCAAACTCCAATTCTAAAGGAGCGTAGGGGATGTGGCTATACTTCCACGCCTTTCTTGCCTTGTGCGGGGAAATACCAAAGAATAGACAACAAACAGTGCTATACGTTGTCAAATTCGGTTCCAGCCTTCTTTCGCCTGAGGTGTGGTTATCTTGGGTTAACCGATGACAGGCAGAGGATACCAATGAGTCTTAATCAGGCAAGTTCTATGAGAAAACCCGCATTTATCATCACGATTGATACCGAAGGCGACAATCTTTGGCAAAATCATCAGCAAATTTTGACAGAAAACGCACGTTTTTTGCCACGCTTTCAGTCACTTTGTGAAAAGTATGGCTTCAAACCTGTTTATCTCACTAATTATGAGATGGCAACCGATGCCCATTACATTGAGTTTGCCCGTGATGTAATTGCCCGCGGGCAAGGTGAAGTGGGTATGCATCTTCATGCCTGGAATAGTCCTCCTCTTTCGCCACTGACGGAAGATGACTGGCGTCATAAGCCCTACCTGATTGAGTTTCCCAGGGATCAAATTCGGGCTAAATTCGAATATATGACCCGGCTGCTTGAAGATACCTTTAAGACTAAAATGTTAAGCCATCGGGCAGGGCGCTGGGCACTTGATGAGTATTACGTTTCACTCTTGCTGGAATTTGGTTATCAGGTCGATTGCTCCGTGACCCCAAAAGTAAATTGGCAGTCTTCTCCCGGCGACCCTCAGGGAAAAGGGGGAACGGATTATCGTCATTTTCCATCGGATGCCTACTTTATTGATCCTGAAAATATTGCTAAACCTGGGCATTCCAGCTTGCTCGAAGTACCGATGAGTATTCAATATAAATATCCTCACTGGATTAACCGCCTCAAGCAGGCCGTCAATATTTTGCGTGGTAAGCAGAAACCTGACTCTGTCTACTGGCTGCGTCCTTCCGGTGGAAATGCCGAGAGTATGCAGAATGTAGCTGTTAAGAGTCTGGCTGATGGGCACGATTATGTTGAGTTTATGCTGCACTCCTCCGAGTTTATGCCTGGCGGAAGCCCGACATTTAAAACGGAAGAGGATATAGAGGGATTATATAAAGATCTTGAAACGCTGTTTAAATGGCTTAGTGAGCGCACTGTCGGAATGACACTGGCTGAATATTATCAGACGAAAGTGAAGCAAGATGTCTAAAAAGTGGAAAGTAAAGTTATCCAATTGGTTTTTACGTCGTTATGTGGCCAAAAATGGTCGGTTACTTGATAAGTCGACGCTAAATAATCAGACTCATTTTGAGAGTATCGTTATTTACTCAACGACAGCATTGGGCGACTTCATGTTTAACACGCCGGTAATTCGCGCTGTGAGACAACGTTATCCTGATGCTTATATCACTCTGGTTGCACATAGAAAAAACCAGGAACTGGTTGATAACGGTATCCACTATGACCGTGTAGTTTATTGGGATAATAAAGTTAAAAGCCTGCCGGTACTGATCAAATCATTGAAAGAACATCAACCCGATCTGGCTCTGATACTACATTCTCACCTCCCTTATGACGTAATCAGTGCAGTAATGTCTGGTGTTAAATATGTCATCAGAGACAATTACATGAATGGGATCAGTGGGCTGGAAGAGTGGCTTTCAAATTATGTCTTCAACTATTATGGACATTTTGTTCGTCGTAAACTGGAATTAGTCAGCATTTTAGGTTGTGACAGTGCGAACGTCTCCATGGAAATTCCTTCACATTTCCAGACGGGGATAAGGCATCCCGAATTTACGGTCATTGGTATGCAAATTGGTGCTTCGACCGAGTCTCGCTGCTGGCCGGTCTCGCATTTTGCAAAGCTGGCAGACATGTTATCGAGCCAACACCCTAATGTCAGGATTGTATTAATTGGCGGCGGAACTGATATCGCTCGTGGGGAGTCTTTCCTTCTGCAAGTTTCTGATAAAACAAGAGAGATTGTTGATAACCAGATTGGTAAGACGGGGCTGCAACAGCTGATAACGCTTATCGATGGTTTTGATTGTCTGGTTACGGGAGATACCGGTCCTTTACATCTTGCCGTTGCGCTTAAGACAAAAACCATTAGTCTTTTTGTTACTGCGGATTCGAGATCGACTGGACCTATTCAGAATACTGAATTACACCGTATTATTCAGGTCTCCCGAATGGGGTATACGCTTGCGTTGGAAGAGATTAGCCCAATGGGTGTTATTCAGCCTGAGCGTGTATATGCAGAATTAATTTCTCATATAGTCTTAGAGACTACGATGAAATAGCTGAGAAATTTTATCTGATTTTTAAGCGTGAATTCATTCGTGAGACGAAAGTATCCATCATTGGATACTTCATCTGGAAATACTTCTTACGGGAAAGTGAAGTATTCTTACATAAGCTGGCTGCTAATTTGAATAGCTCTACCGTTGTGGGGGAGTAATAGTAATAACCATGGATTTTCTTGGTCATTTTTTTTACTTCAATAAAGCAGTTTTCGATCATTGGTGCAACCAGCTTGGCTATTTCTTTATCATTTTCGTGTGTTTTAATAAAATAGAGCATTTTGTACATGGCGAAAAGAATATCATCGATATCTTTATGCTGGATATTACGAGTTATCCCTTGGTTATTGATTCGATAAAAATACAATTGCTCGTCGATATGCGCAATTTTTTTAGTTTTAAAGTACTGGAACGGAGTAAAAATTACGTCCTCGTAACGACGCCCTTTTACAAAATTGTCCCCTTTCAACAATTCGCGTCTGAAGATACGGCTCCACAAATGCCAGTTGGAACGTTCGAAAATTGATTTAAGTCCGTCGATCTCTGAGCCTTTGAAATCATAAGGGGTACAGAGTGAGGATACGCTTACTTCATCAATAGGAGGATGCCCGGTGAATTCCTGGAAGTTAAAATCAATGATGTCGAACTCTCCATTACGAAGATAAGGAGCCAGGGTAGTATAATAGGAAGGGCTCAGAATATCGTCCCCGTCTAAAAATGTCACATAGGTACCCGTCGCCTTTTGCAGCCCTACATTCCGGGTTTCTGCAATTCCCTGGTTTTTTTGGCTGATGAAGCAAATCTGACTGAAAGAGAGTGACGCAAGGTAGCTCTCCACCAGTACTTTAGAGTTGTCATCTGAACCGTCGTCGATAATGATCACTTCCACTTCGTCAGTGATTTGTTGAAACAATGACTGTAACGCTTCGATAATGAAATTTTCATTATTATGGAAAGGAACAATGATCGACAGCAGTGGCTGCTTAATGGTTTGCATTATTCTGATTGTCCGCAATCTTAATAGGGTTTGAGGCATGTTTCCCGATTAACACGCTGAAAATAACAGCAAGGCCAAATATCCCGGTAGCTTCAGAGCTAAAGAACAGCACATCGCTTAAACCATAGATGATTATAGTCATAGTTATTGCCAGCAGCGCGGTATTTTTTTGTGTTTTTAAAGCGAGATAAAGTAGGGATGCATATAAAACCAATAGCAACGCCACCCCCCAAATACCGCGTAGTGAGTAAGTATCAATCAACTCATTATGCATATGTATGGTAGTGTAGTTTAGTGCTTCGGAGAGCAGCGGATGTTTTGTCACTATAGCGGCAATCTCAGCACCTCTTTGCTCCGCAGATTGACCTAATATATGTTGATTGCCAGCCATTGCACCGGTTTTATACATTGATATGCGCGCCCCAACAGAGTTTTCTCTTTGCGGCACGAGTTTGGACAAGGTTTTCATGTCGGTTCTGAAGTCATCGACACGCTTATTGATTATGTTTTTAAGGAAAAAAGCACTCAATATAATGACTAAAATGATAGATAAGCACGTAATATATTTTTGTTTTTTTGTTATTTTCTTGTCAACAAGAAACATAACTATACTGATAACAGGGAACACTAAGATTGCGGCGCGGGTTTGCGTGTGGAGAATAGCCGTATAACCTATAGTGAAGCCCAATGCGAACAGAATAATGCGATGCTTCTTGTTGATATGAAGCAAAGTATAAAGCATAAGTATATCAACGGCTGTGATGATGTACGCAGCTATAGTGGCTTGGTCAAAGTTCAATGTACTACGAACATTCCAATGTACAATCCCCTGATAAATAACATATAAATTAACTGAAATCGCTAAAATTAATAAAAGAGGTCTAATGAGTTGAGTGAAATTTATACGCTCATTCACAGCAATGAGCAGTACGAAGCCTGTAGCAATAAGTAATTTACCGGTTACCATAAAAGCACGATAAAGATTGATGTACTCTCCTGGTTGCTTGTACGCGGCGACCCAAAAAATACTACCAAGTCCAACGGTAACAAAAAGCAGAGGGGCCCAAAGCAAATCAACTCTTTTAGTGTAATATTTTGGATTGAATATTAATGCGATAAAAGCTACATAGCTTGTCACAAAAAAAACATTACGACCCTGACTCCAGTTGAAGGCGATTGCAAAAAAACTGACTAAGCATCCGAAATAGATAAGATAGCTAAATACCGGATGGGGTGTTTCTCTTTTGAACATCGACATTCATTCCAGTTAGTTTATTAGGATGCAATATAGCGACTTAAAATTAATTCAAACTGTGCTTTAAAGGTGGCGTAATCAAGGCCTTCCGTAGTTAACTTATGTGCATTCTCTCGCATGCGCTGGTAATTGCCATTTTGCAAAAGTAGTTCCACTGCATTTGCACAGTCTAAATGGCTCAGCAGTTTGGGTGCAACCAGCTTATCCTGAATAGGATCATAAACTTCATGGGGGAATTCGACGTGTACACCTGTCAGTCTCTCATGTTCGTCTATGTTAATTTTAGGTGCTAACCCGATTCCACACTCTTGATCCTTTACTGCCTCAGGTTGCCCATCCACGAGGGGAAAAATCACCGGCACGCCGTAATAAAGAGATTCTACGCAGGATAAACCAAAGGGTTCAGTCACTGGCGTACTCATGTACACATCTGTGCGGTTGAAAAATCCGGCTACATTTTCTTGAAAGCCTGTAAAAGTAACATGCTCGCGGAGCTGCAATCTATCTGTTAAAGCTTCAAACAGTTCACGATCAGGACCTTTGCCTGCTACTTCTAAATGGACTTTATGCCCGCGTCTGATCAGCTCTTGCATCATAAGCAGCGAAACGCTAATTCCTTTTAGAGTGACTAACCTGGATGCGGTACCGATCCTGAGCGTTTCTGGCAATACTTTGGGTCCGTAAATGATACCTGAAGGTATCTGTATACGATTGGGTAGCACATCAATAGGTAAAGGCAGATTAAAGCGGAGTTCCATAACCCTTTTTGACGCCCGTGATGCCGATATCACCCCATCAAGCATGGCGAAGAAACCCAATGTTTTACGGTTTTTCGGATAGCGCCATGAACACCCATGGTCATAGTAGACTAATTTTCCTCGTGCAGGCTTCGCCGCTAAAACGGGCACTAAATCCCAGACGATAATAACGTCTGCGTTGGCTTTTTCAATTTTACGTTTTAATACGAATTTTCGTAAGAGCTGGGGATAGCGTGTTGAGAAAGCATTTAAGATGCGATTCGCATAAGTGATTTTCTTTCCTGCGAGCTTTTGCTCAATTTCACTGCCGACCTGGCTGTTGATACACAAAATCTCATTGAGATTTTCAGTATCATCATGAACATATTGCAGGAAAAGGCGTTCGACGCCGCCCATTTTTTCTAAGTTAATAATATGCAATTTTTTCATTGAAGCACCTTCCTTAACACTTCAAATACGGATGCAGCAGAAATACTGCCCATATTTTTATCATCAGCCAACAGCGACATCTGATTCTTCCCATATCCCCCAATCAACCCCGGGTCGGTAGGGCCATAGAGTGTGATATTGGGGCGGTCCAGGGCGGCGGTAAGATGGCTCAGGCCAGTATCAACCGAAACAACAATTTTCGCACCTGCCAAAATTTCGGCGACCTGTTCCAGGCTGAGCTTTGGCAGAACTTCAACATAGTCAAAACCTTCGGCCAGCCTCACTGCACGCTGATATTCATGCTCTGCGCCCCAGGGCAATTTGATGAGAACCCCGTTCCCCTGAAATAACCCTATCAACTCACGCCAGTGGCTTTCAGGCCAGTGTTTATCGGCGCGGGTCGTGGCATGCAGAAAAACCAGATAGCGGTTGGCATAAGCCGGAAGGTGCGATAAAAAGCGCGCAGCGATGGCGTAATCACCCTGGGTTGAGGGTTTATCATAGCCCAGGCTTTTTGCGAAAAGTTCGCGGGTGCGCTCTACAGCGTGCTGTTTTTTATCGATATCATGACGCTGATTAAAGAACCAGCTGGCAAAAGGTTCGCGGGCGCTTTTCGCATCCTGACCGTGCTTTTTACCTTTGGCCACGCGGGTGATCAGAGCGGCACTTTTAATCAGGCCTTGGGCATCAATCACCGCGTCATAGGTACGGGACTGTAATTCTCTTTTAAAGTCACAACGCTGTTGGCGGGTTTCGGCACCAAACCAGTTCTTCCGCCAGCGGCGTATAGCCACTGGGATCACTTTGTCTACCGCCGGATGCCAGCTGGGAATTTGGGCGAAACCTTCTTCGACCACCCAGTCAAACGAAATACCCGGGATGGCATTCATCGCATCGGTTAAAGCCGGAAGCGTATGCAGAACATCGCCCATGGACGACGTTTTGACGATCAGTACCCGCATTCCCGCTCCTTTCCTACGGCTAAAAGTTGTGACAGTGCCTGATAAACCCGCTCAGGCTGAATATCGATCAGGCTTTGATGATACCCCTGTTCTGCATCGCCTTTACGCACCTTGTGATAACCGGTGATGAGGCGAATGACTTTGGCATGCTGGCTGAGCGGTGGCGTAAAATCGGGACTACTTGGCCCGTAAAGTGCGACCAACGGTTTATTCAGCGCGGCGGCAACGTGCATCAGACCTGAGTCATTACTGACTACTGCCTGACAGGCGGCAATCAGCACAACGGCCTGATCCAGCGAGGTCTTACCCGCCAGGTTCATGCAAAACGCCTGAGCCTGCTCTGTCAATGACTGACGGATATCGTCACCTGCCGGATGATCTTTGGCTGAACCGAAGAGTACAACCTGATAACCGTCAGCAATCAACTTTTCCGCCAGTGCGGCGTAGTGATAATGCGGCCAACGCTTGGCAGGGCCAAACTCCGCGCCAGGGCAAAAACCAATGGTTGGGCGTGAAGCGGAAAGCGAAAATTGTTCAGCGACCAAAGCCATCTCAGTTTCCGTAACTTGCAACTGCGGCCAAAGCAGAGGTTCGGGCAAATCAGCCGCAGATTTTATCCTCCCTTCCTCGTAGGCCAGCGCCACATAGCGCTGCACCATTAGAGGAAAGGCCTGCTTATCCAGCACGCGCAGGTCGTTAAGCAAGCCATAACGCATTTCGCCGCGCCAGCCGGTACGCTTGGGAATGTTAGCAAAGAAAGGCACCAACACCGACTTGAGGGAGTTTGGCAGTACGAAGGCACGCTGGTAGTGCTTATCGCGTAGCGAGATCCCCAAACGGCGTCGTTCACCTAACTCCAGAGCACCGTGGCCCAGCGGCATCGGCAGTGCATTACTGACTTCCGGCATTCTGTCGAGCAAAGGCCGACACCAAGCCGGCGCCATGACGTCAATCTCTGCCGCTGGCTCAATGGCCTTAATGGTGCGGTAAAGACTTTGCGACATCATCATGTCGCCCACCCAGGAAGGGCCAATGACCAGCATTTTCATTCCGTACTCATTCCTCAGCTAACGTTTACTACTTTACCCAACGCAGCGTTTAGACGGCGCGGTTAAGCCATGCCATGTATTCAGCCACGCCTTCAGCCACGGTTTTGAACGGTTTATCGTAACCCGCTGCGCGCAGGGCTGACATATCTGCTTGCGTAAAGGACTGGTAGCGACCTTTCAGTTTTTCAGGGAAAGGAATGGTTTCAATATGACCGGTTTTGTGGTGTGCGATCACCGCTTCGGCAACGGCCTGGAATGACTCTGAACGGCCAGTCCCGCAGTTGAAAATACCGGAAACCCCGTTTTGCCAGAACCACAGATTGACCGCAGCAACGTCACCGACGTAAATGAAATCACGTTTGAAACCTTCGCTGCCCGCAAACAGTTTTGGATTTTCACCAGCATTAATCTGGTTGTTCAGATGGAAAGCGACGCTAGCCATGCTGCCTTTATGGCCTTCACGCGGGCCATATACGTTGAAGTAACGGAAACCACAAATTTGCGACTCAGCCTGCGGCAGAATTTCACGCACGTACTGGTCAAACAGGAATTTGGAGTAGCCATACACGTTCAGCGGTTGTTCATATTTACGGTCTTCAACAAAGCTGGTGCTTTGGCTGCCGTAGGTCGCTGCGGAAGAGGCATAAAGGAAAGGGATTTCACGTTCAAGACAGTAATGCAGAATGTCTTTAGAGTACTGATAGTTGTTGTCCATCATGTACTTGCCATCCCACTCGGTCGTGGATGAGCAGGCACCTTCGTGGAAAATAGCATCAATTTCGCCAAGGTCATCGCCCGCCACAATGCTGGCAATGAAATCTTCTTTGTCGCAATAATCCGCAATATCCAGATCAACGAGATTGACGAACTTCGTGCCGTCTTTCAGGTTATCAACCACTAAAATATCGCGGTATCCCATATCATTAAGCGATTTAATGATGTTGCTGCCGATAAAACCAGCGCCGCCAGTGACGATTATCATGGGACTCACCTTTAATCATTTAGAAAATCACGCACCATGCGTGACTTATACAGTTGGCAATATCATAACACTTCATTATGCATGCCACATTGGGAAGCTATCCGATAAGTCGCATTCTTGTGTATCAAGGCTTAAGGCGTGAACTATGCTGCAAAACGAAGATATTCTGACAGCTTCCCTCGTTATTCTTTAGGCGGATTAGTAATGTGTCTGACGAATGAGTCATTTTCAGGAGATCACGTTATGTCCGCATCGTTTTATCGCCAGCTGGAAGAAGATTTGGATCAGGCTCGTGCTGACGGGCTGTTTAAAGAAGAGCGAATTCTGACTTCCGCTCAGCAGGCGAAGATCACGGTGGCCGGAGGGCAACCGGTCATCAATTTCTGCGCGAACAATTACCTTGGCTTAGCTAATCATCCCGAGCTGATCGCCGCCGCTAAAGTGGGACTCGACAGCCACGGTTTCGGCATGGCATCGGTTCGCTTTATCTGTGGAACCCAGGATACGCACAAAGAATTGGAAAGCCGGCTGGCAGATTTCCTGTGCATGGATGATGCGATCCTCTACTCCTCCTGTTTTGACGCCAACGGCGGCCTGTTTGAAACCTTACTCGGCGCTGAAGATGCCATCATTTCCGATGCGCTCAACCATGCGTCGATTATAGACGGCGTGCGTTTATGTAAAGCCAAACGCTACCGTTACGCCAATAACGATATGGCCGAACTCGAAGCCTGTTTGGAAAAAGCCAAAGCCGAAGGTGCACGGCACATTCTAATCGCCACCGATGGCGTATTTTCTATGGATGGCGTTATTGCCAATCTGAGGGGTATTTGCGATCTGGCCGAGCGCTACGACGCGCTGGTGATGGTGGATGATTCACACGCAGTGGGTTTTGTCGGTGAGCACGGCCGTGGAACGCATGAATATTGCGACGTGATTGGCAGGGTCGACATTCTCACCGGCACTCTCGGCAAGGCGCTGGGTGGGGCTTCCGGTGGTTATACTGCCGCCCGTAAAGAAGTTATAGACTGGCTGCGTCAGCGCTCCCGCCCTTATTTATTCTCCAATTCTCTCGCCCCGTCGATTGTTGCCGCTTCGCTGAAAGTCCTGTCGATGCTGGAAGAGGGCAGTGAACTGCGCCAGCGTCTGATGAGCAACGCGCAGCTGTTCCGCGAAAAAATGACCGCAGCAGGTTTTACGCTCGCCGGTGCCGATCACGCGATTATTCCCGTGATGCTGGGCGATGCCAAACTGGCGCAAGAGTTTGCCTCAGCGCTGCAACATGAAGGCATCTACGTCACTGGCTTCTTCTTCCCCGTGGTGCCAAAAGGACAGGCGCGCATTCGTACCCAAATGTCTGCCGCGCACAGCACCGAACAAATCGAACAGGCAGTGGACGCCTTCACCCGCATTGGTAAAAAGCTTGGCGTTATTGCCTGAGGAAGCCACATGAAAGCGTTAGCAAAGTTAAAGCGTGAAGAAGGCATCTGGATGACCGACGCACCGGTGCCGGAGCTGGGCCATAACGATCTGCTGATTAAAATCCGTAAAACTGCCATTTGTGGTACCGATGTGCATATCTACAACTGGGACGAATGGTCGCAAAAAACCATTCCGGTTCCGATGGTGGTTGGGCATGAATATGTCGGTGAAGTGGTTGGTATTGGCCAGGAAGTGAAAGGCTTTACGATTGGCGATCGCGTTTCCGGTGAAGGGCATATCACCTGCGGACACTGCCGCAACTGCCGCGGCGGGCGCACCCATCTGTGTCGTAACACGCAGGGCGTGGGCGTTAACCGTCCGGGCGCATTTGCCGAATATCTGGTTCTGCCCGCCTTTAACGCCTTTAAAATACCTGACAACATTTCTGATGATTTGGCAGCGATTTTTGACCCACTGGGCAACGCGGTCCATACCGCACTCTCCTTTGATCTGGTCGGCGAGGATGTGCTGGTGTGCGGCGCCGGGCCGATTGGCATCATGGCGGCGGCAATTTGTAAGCATGTGGGCGCACGTCACGTTGTTATCACCGATATGAATGAGTACCGTCTGGATCTGGCGCGCAAAATGGGCGTGACCCGCGCAGTGAACGTGAAAAACGAAAACCTCGAGCAGGTGATGGCCGAACTGGGGATGACTGAAGGTTTTGATGTGGGCCTGGAAATGTCCGGCGCGCCGCCAGCTTTCCGTTCCATGCTCAATGCCATGAACCACGGTGGCCGAATTGCGCTGCTGGGTATTCCGCCGTCTGATATGTCGATCGACTGGAATCAGGTGATCTTCAAAGGGCTGTTTATCAAAGGCATTTATGGCCGTGAGATGTTTGAGACCTGGTACAAAATGGCTGCATTAATCCAGTCAGGTTTAGACCTGACCCCGCTTATCACTCATCACTTCCCGATCGATGATTTCCAGAAAGGCTTTGACGCTATGCGCTCAGGGCAGTCTGGTAAAGTGATCCTCGACTGGCAGTAAACGTTTCCTCAGAAACAACAAAGGCCAGCTTTTAAGCTGGCCTTTTGCTTTCGTGACATTCACTCAGGGTTATTTAGCAAACCAGGTGTTCCAGGTGCGCTCAACGAAAGTGACGGCAGGAAGTTGCGCGATGCTTTCACCCAGGGTTTTAAACATTACGTCTGCATAGACCGGGGCAGGAGGTTGTTTCACAGAACAGACCCGTACGCCTTTGAACACGGTTTTCGGCGTCGTGACGTTGGCCGGGCTCTTGCCTGTGGGTGCGCTGCGCGTTGGTTCATTCAGCAGATCGCTTGGGCGAACCAGCACGATATCAGACGGCAAATTGGGCAGCATCTGTTGCAGCACGCGCACCGTAGTCGGGTGCGGGTGGCCGATGGCAATGGCGTAACCGTTGCGCCGAGCCAGCGCAATGGCACGCTCAAACTGATGACGAATTTCGACTTCGTTCTGTACATCGTCTAAAAAGACGTTGCGCTTAATGACCCGGACGCGCGTTCCGGCGGCGGCTTGCACTGACTTGGTATTACCAATCGTCATGCTGTCGAGGAAGAAGAGGTTATGGGCGTTCATCGCCTGCATCACGTTTTCCATCCCCGTGAGACTGGAGGTCATCGCACTGCCCATATGGTTATTGATGCCGACGGCATAGGGGACGCTGGCGATAGCTTTATCGACGATGCGCTTCACCTCTTCGCTGCTCATTGACGGCGTTAGGGTGTCTTTTTCCAGTGGCTGTTTACTGAGCGGGGCCATCGGCAGATGGATAAGAATTTCACGACCCTGCTGATGGGCTTTTTCCATCATCACCCGCGTATCAGGGGCATTCGGGAAAATCGCGATGGAGACCGCTTTGGGCATCTGCAACACCTGATTTTCGTTTTGCTGGCGGTAACCAAAATCATCAATAAGAATGGCTAATTTGGCTGCCTGAGCCTGACAGGCAAACAGGGCGGTGCCGCAGAGCGCGGCTAAAACGGACTTTTTATATCGCAATGCTATCTTCCCAACCACGGCTGTGGGTTAACGGCCTGGCCCTGACGACGAATTTCAAAATACAGCGATGGCTGGCCCTGACCGCCGCTGGTGCCCACGAGTGCGATGGCCTGACCGGATTTCACCTGATCACCCACATTCACCAGTGCGCTTTGGTTGTAACCATACAGGCTCATATCGCCTTTGCCGTGTTCAATGACCACCACCAGACCGTAGCCCTGAAGCCAGTCGGCCAGCAGCACGCGGCCATCGGCAATGGCTTTCACTTCGCTGCCTTCACGGGCTGAAATGACGATGCCTTTCCAGCGTAGCTCACCTTGCAGTTGCTCGCCGAAACGATGCAGAACGGAACCACGCACTGGCCACATATCCTGCCCCGCCGGGCGTCCGAGACCACCGGTACGGGATACCAATGCCTGTTCGCCCTGCGTGGGTTTGTAAGTCGAGCCTTTTTTCTTCGCTTGCTGTTCTTTGGCACGGACCGCCGCGGCCTCTTTCGCCTCTTTTTCAGCGCGGGCGCGGGCGGCGCGTTCAGCAGCGGCAATTTTGTCACGCAGACGGGCTTCGTTGGCGCGCAGTTCAGCCAGACTTTGCTCATCTTTTTGCAATGAGCTTTCCAGCGCGCTCAGGGTTTGTTTCCTGGCTGCACGGGCTTGTTCCAGCTTCTGCTGCTGGCTTTGTTGCTCACTGAGCACACTTTTTTGCTGAGTTTGTTTTGATTGCAGTGTTATGCGTTGCGCAGCCAGATCGGTACGGGTCTTTTTTAGTTCTTCGATGGATTTCTGGCGTGCTTCGTTAAAGTAGCCGAAATAAGCCAGGATCCGTTCGCTGCGCTCGCTCTCTTCACCGCTGAGGAGCAGCTGTAAACCACTGTGCTGACCGACGCGGAAAGCGGCATCGAGCTGTTTCGCCAGAATGGCTTCCTGACTTTTTTGCTGTTTTTGCAGTTTATCGATCGAAGCGTTCAGGCTGGAAATATCTTTACTGAGTGTCGATAAGACCGACTGGGTGTCACGCAATCCACGGCTGGCCGAGGCAATGATTTTTTCCTGGGCCTGCAGCTGTTGCTGTAAAGAGCCGCGTTGCTGCTTCTGCTGCTTAACGCTTTTCTCTTTTTCGGCGATGCTCTGTTGGAGGGTTTTGAGCTGATCCTTATTGTCATCAGCATGGGCAGCCAAAGAGGGAACAAGCAACGAGGCGCAGAGCAGAAGGGTAGATGCCGGGATCACCGACGTGGCCTTTTCTTTGGCTGAAAGGCGGTTTCTCATTGCGCTGAAATTGATGAATTTGCTCAAACTTTTTCCTGCTTGCCGACCGTGGATGATAGACAATCTGGCTGTCCTTCGGGTTATCGTAACACTAATCAACAGGCTGATGCACAAACAAAAAAGGCGTATCCACTCACGCAGATACGCCTTATCAACGCGGTTTAGCGCGGGTTTATTTTACGACAAATAAAGGTTTTCCGCTCATTTCCTGCGGGATTTCCATGCCCATCAACGACAGCATGGTTGGCGCGATGTCAGAGAGCTTGCCGCCTTCAACTGCCTGAGCATGGCCACCAATATAGATCAGTGGCACGGGCAGGCTGGTGTGGGCGGTGTGAGCCTGGCCTGTGGCCGGGTCACTCATTTGTTCGGCATTGCCGTGGTCGGCGGTGACCAGTAGCTGGCCTCCAACCTGTTTAACAGCATCCACTACCTGACCGATGCAGGTATCCAGCGCTTCGACTGCTTTCACTGCGGCTTCATAAATTCCGGTATGACCGACCATATCGCCATTTGGGTAGTTACAAATGATGGTGTCATATTTGCCGCTGGCAATAGCGCCCAGCAGTTTGTCAGTCAGCTCTGCGGAGCTCATTTCCGGCTGCAAATCGTAGGTCGCCACGTTCGGGGATTTAATCAGAATGCGGTCTTCGCCGTTGAAAGGCTGCTCCATGCCACCGTTGAAGAAGAAGGTTACGTGAGCGTATTTTTCGGTTTCAGAAATACGCAGCTGGGTTTTATCGTGCGCCATCAGCCACTCGCCGAGGGTGTTTTTCAATGACGCTGGCGGGTAGGCACAGGCGGCATCAATGTCAGCGGCGTATTCAGTCAGCATGACGAAGTCGCCGAAGTTGATCACTTTTTCACGGGTAAAACCGTCAAAATCCGGGCTGATGAACGCACGGGTGATTTCGCGCGCGCGGTCCGCACGGAAGTTCATGAAGATCATGGCGTCGCCATCTTCAATGGCCGCATCCGCTTCACCGGCTTTACGCAGCACGGTCGGCTTGACGAATTCGTCATTTTCATCGCGCGCATAGGCAGCCTGCAATGCCGTTACGGCGTCGTCAGCGATGAAAGCGCCTTTGGCCTGAGACATCAGATCATAGGCCAGCTGTACGCGGTCCCAGCGGTTGTCACGATCCATCGCGTAATAACGGCCAATAATTGACGCAATGCGGCCGGTGCCGATTTGCGCGAATTTTTCACTGAAGCGCTTTAACGCTGCTTCGGCACTGCGCGGTGGCGTGTCACGGCCATCAAGGAAGGCGTGCAGATAAATCGCTTTCGCGCCACGACTATGAGCCATCTCGACCATCGCCATAATATGGTCTTCGTGGCTATGAACGCCCCCCGCAGAGAGCAGGCCCATGATATGCACTGCTTTACCGGCATTCACGGCACGATCAACGGCGGCGGCCAGCACCGGATTTTCGAAGAAGTCTCCTTCTTTAATCTCTTTATCGAGACGCGTCAGATCCTGATAAACAATACGGCCAGCGCCCAGATTGACGTGACCGACTTCTGAGTTACCCATCTGACCGTCTGGTAAACCGACATCCAGACCTGATGCAGCGATCAGCGTATGTGGGTAGGTATTCCACAGGTTGTCCATCACCGGGGTTTTTGCATTCAGAATGGCGTTATCCTGTTGCTCTTCGCGATGGCCGTAGCCGTCCAGAATGACCAGTACCATAGGTTTTTTGTTGCTCGACATGTCAAATGACCTCGTTAAAAGAGTAAATGCGAAATAGGCCCGCCGGTTCCCAACATCAGCTTCTGGACGGCTGCCGGCGTGGCTATTCCCACTTTGCGCGGGGATTTTACCCCAGCGGGGAAACACAAATAGCCATGAGAGATCAAAGATGACGCAATGTTTGGATTAACTTTGGGCATAAATGCGTGTTAGTTTTTCGAGATATGCCGCAGTTTGTGGCATTTGGAGATGCTTACTGGCTGTATTTGCCGCAGCGCGCAGGTATACTCTCAAGCCTTGAATTTTCCCCCAACAGACGGGAGTTGCTACACCCCATGCAAGATATTATGCCGTTCATTAGTGCGCATCCGGTTCTCAGCCTGGCGTGGGTTGCGTTGCTGATTGCAGTGATTGTGACCACCTTTAAAACACGTTTTTCTAAAGTAAAAGAGATCACCCGTGGTGAAGCGACCCGCCTGATCAATAAAGAAGACGCTGTAGTGGTTGACGTGCGTGCACGTGAAGAATTCCGCAAAGGTCATATCTCCACGTCATTAAACGTGTTGAGTACTGACATCAAGAATAACAACTTAGGCGAACTCACCAAGCATAAAGCTCAGCCGGTGATCGTCGTTTGTGCTAATGGCACTTCATCGCGTACTGCGGCAGAAGGCTTGATCAGCGTTGGCTTTGAGCGTGTCTATACTCTGAAAGACGGTATCTCAGGCTGGAGCGGTGAAAACCTGCCTTTGGCGCGCGGTAAATAATTACCGGGCATAGTAAGCAGCACCAAAATCTTCGTTATGAGAGGTGTCACCCGTGGCTAAAATTGAAATCTACACCAAGGCAACCTGTCCTTACTGCCATCGTGCCAAGGCGTTGCTCAATAGCAAAGGCGCAACATTTGATGAGATTGCCATTGACGGCGATGCGGACAAACGTGAAAAAATGATCGCCCGCAGCGGCCGTTCGACCGTACCTCAAATTTTTATCGACGGGCAGCACATTGGCGGCTGTGACGATTTACATGCACTTGATGCGCAAGGCGGGCTGGATCCGTTGCTATAAGCGACATCCTGCTGCTGTGCATTTTCATTAAGTGTTTAAAAGGACTGTTAACTTAAGGGTACTACTCACATGTCAGAACAAAACAACACCGAGATGGCTTTCCAGATCCAGCGTATCTACACCAAAGATATCTCCTTCGAAGCGCCGAATGCGCCTCAGGTTTTCCAGCAAGACTGGCAGCCAGAAGTTAAACTTGATCTTGATACGGCTTCAAGCCAACTGGCTGATGACGTATATGAAGTGGTATTGCGCGTTACCGTAACTTCTTCATTGGGCGATGACACTGCGTTCCTGTGTGAAGTTCAGCAAGGCGGCATTTTCTCCATCTCTGGTATTGACGGGAATCAGCTGGCTCATTGCCTGGGTGCATACTGCCCGAACATCCTGTTCCCTTATGCCCGTGAGTGCATTACCAGCCTGGTATCGCGCGGTACTTTCCCGCAGCTCAACCTGGCACCTGTTAACTTTGACGCGCTGTTCATGAACTATTTGCAACAGCAAGCTGATGGCGAAGGTGCAGAACCACATCAGGATGCCTGATGAAAACCGTCAATGCTTCAATGACTGTGATCGGTGCCGGCTCGTACGGCACCGCTTTAGCAATAACCCTTGCCAGAAATGGCCACAACGTCGTGTTGTGGGGCCATAACGCCGAAAATATCCGTACGTTACAGGCTGCCCGCTGCAACCAGGCATTCTTGCCCGACGTCCCTTTCCCAGACAGCCTTGTGCTGGAAACCGATCTTTCTCTCGCTTTAGCGGCCAGTCGCAACGTATTGGTTGTTGTTCCCAGCCACGTTTTTGGTGATGTTTTACGCCAGATAAAACCGCATCTGCGTGCTGATGCCCGCATTGTCTGGGCCACCAAAGGCCTGGAAGCTGAAACAGGCCGCCTGCTAGAGGATGTCGCCCGTGAAGCGCTGGGTGAGAGCATTCCACTTGCGGTGGTTTCCGGACCTACGTTTGCCAAAGAGCTGGCAGCCGGACTGCCAACGGCGATCGCACTGGCTTCTACCGATGCTGAGTTTGCTGAAGATCTTCAGCAATTGCTGCACTGTGGAAAAAGCTTCCGTGTCTACAGCAACCCTGATTTCATTGGTGTACAGCTGGGTGGGGCGGTGAAAAACGTCATTGCGATTGGTGCCGGTATGTCTGATGGCATCGGGTTTGGCGCCAATGCCCGTACGGCACTGATAACCCGTGGTTTGGCAGAAATGAGTCGCCTCGGTTCCGCATTGGGCGCCGATCCTGCCACTTTTATGGGCATGGCGGGGCTGGGTGATTTGGTGTTAACCTGCACAGATAACCAATCGCGTAACCGGCGGTTTGGTATTATGCTCGGTCAGGGAATGGACGTTCAGGGTGCGCAGGATAAGATTGGTCAGGTGGTCGAAGGCTACCGTAACACCAAAGAAGTCCGTGCGTTGGCACAGCGTTATCACGTTGAAATGCCTATTACTGAGCAGATTTACCAGGTGCTGTATTGTCACAAAGATGCCCGCGAAGCGGCCATCAGTTTACTGGCCCGCGCCAGTAAAGACGAAACAAGCAGCCACTGAGTTCGTGCTGAGTCAGAGCCTCTCTATTGGCCATCCGGTAGAGCGGCTTTTTATTACCTTATCGCCTCATAATTTATCTATCCGTAAGGAACAGTGATGTCGTTAGAAGAGCTGGAACTGGTCTGGAAAAACATTAAATCAGAGGCGAGAGCGCTGGCTGAGTGTGAACCTATGCTGGCGAGCTTTTTTCATGCGACGTTGCTCAAGCATGAAAATCTCGACAGTGCGTTAAGCTATATTTTGGCAAACAAGCTCGGTAGCCCGATTATGCCCGCTATTGCTATTCGTGAAGTGGTCGAAGAAGCCTATCGTAATGACACACAGATGACGCTGTCTGCTGCCCGTGACATCCTGGCCGTACACCAGCGTGATGCGGCGGTAGATAAGTACTCAACGCCACTGCTGTATCTGAAAGGTTTTCACGCTTTGCAGGCTTACCGTATTGGTAACTGGCTATGGAAGCAGGACCGTCAGGCGCTGGCGATCTATTTCCAGAATCAGATCTCAGTGACCTTCGGCGTGGATATTCACCCGGCAGCGCGTATTGGTTGTGGCATCATGCTCGACCACGCAACGGGGATCGTAATTGGTGAAACAGCGGTCGTAGAAAACGATGTGTCGATTCTGCAATCCGTCACGCTCGGTGGTACCGGCAAGACCTGTGGTGACCGCCACCCGAAAATCCGTGAAGGTGTGATGATTGGCGCTGGCGCTAAAATTCTTGGCAATATTGAAGTGGGCGTAGGCGCAAAGATTGGCGCAGGCTCAGTGGTCTTACAGTCAGTTCCCGCGCACACAACGGCGGCTGGCGTGCCGGCGCGTATCGTGGGTCGTCCGGAAAGCGAAAGACCTTCCATGGACATGGACCAATATTTCAATGGTATTAACCAGGGTTTCGAGTTCGGCGACGGGATTTGAGACTGACAGTGGCATGTCTTTGAAAGTGAAAGCACATGCCACTTCTACATAGTTGGCCAACAGAACGGCTTATGCTTTGACCAATGCACCGGGATACCCCAGTTGCCGCCACGCCTCGTATACCACTACAGAAACTGCGTTCGACAAATTCATGCTGCGGCTTTCCGGTTGCATCGGAATGCGGATTTTTTGCTCTGCGGGCAAGTTATCCAGAATAGTCGCCGGTAACCCACGCGTCTCCGGACCAAATAAGAGAAAATCTCCGATCTGATAGCTGACCGCACTGTGTGCTGGCGTGCCTTTGGTCGTTACGGCAAAGATGCGTTGTGGGCTTTCGCTGGTCAGAAAGGCGTCGTAATTAGCGTGATGTCTGATGCTGGCGAATTCATGGTAATCGAGCCCGGCGCGACGCAGCTTTTTGTCGTCCCAGCCAAATCCGAGTGGTTCAATTAAATGAAGCTGGAAGCCGGTGTTAGCACACAGGCGGATGATGTTGCCCGTATTTGGTGGGATTTCTGGTTCAAATAGTACGATATTAATCATGCGCCCCCCTTTAAGAGGGACGCAGAATAGCAGAATCTCAACGCTGATGCAGCGGCAGCCACATGATAAGCCGCAGACCACCCAGTGGGCTGTCTTCGGCTTTCACCCAGCCACGATGCTGCTGAACAGCAGTATCGACAATCGCCAGTCCGAGACCTGTTCCGCCGGACTCCCGGTCTCGTGCTTCATCGGTACGGTAGAAAGGACGGAAAATCTGTTCCCGGTCAGTTTCACTGACGCCAGGACCGTCGTCATCTACCGTTACCGTGATGCCTTCATTGTCACAGGCAAAGTTCAGCGCAATGTGAGTGTTAGAATAACGCAGGGCATTACGTACGATGTTTTCCAGCGCACTGTCGAGTGCTGCTGGGTTACCGAATAGCTTCCATGGGCCAGGAGGCGCAGGAACTTCCAGCGTTTTCCCCATTTGTTCAGCTTCAAACTGCGCGTTGTCGATCACGTCTTCCCACAGCTCATTAGCTTTCAGCGTTTCACGTGCCAACTCATTTTTATGCTGGCTACGCGACAGGACCAGCAAATCATTGATCATGCTATCAAGACGCTGCGCTTCCATTTCAATGCGTTGTAACTCTTTGCCTTCACCATGGCGGCGGCGCATCAGTGCAGTAGCTAACTGCAAACGCGTCAGCGGCGTTCTCAGTTCGTGCGAGATATCCGATATTAATCGCTGCTGCGCATTTACCATGCGTTCCAAAGCACTGACCATCTGGTTGAAACTGGCTCCGGTGGCGAGAAACTCCTGCGGCCCGGCTTCCAGTTCCGGATGCTGCTTGAGATTGCCACGTGCCACGTCATCAGCGGCGTTTTTAAGCTTACGCGCTGGCTTCGCCAGGCTCCATGAGAGCCACAGCAACAGCGGTGAACTGATTAGCATGGTGACAATCAACAACAGCAAAGGGCGGTCAAACATCAGGTTGATGAAGTCCGACTGCGGACTGCTGGCCGGGCGTAGCAGATAGAGTTGATAATTATCTTCGCCGTCGCGTACAGAAAAAGGCCCCACCATTTCTACCCGGCCATACTTTTTCTTTTTAGGATGATCGGAGTTATCAGACTGGCCGATAAAGTTACGGACAATCTGCATTTCATTACGCTGTGCGCCAATTACCCTGCCTTCACTGGTGACCAGCAGCAGACGCTGGCCAGGCGGTGCCCATTTGTCGATAGCGCGGAACAAGCGGCGCCACCACATCAGGTCGTTGGCCGGATCGCCCGCCAGTTCGGCTTCCACATGTTGCTCAATCATCAGACCCTGCCGCTGTTCGTTGTCGAGCAGCGGTGTTAACTGACGTGAGTCGAGCTTTGGCACCATTAAGACCAGCATCAATACTAAGGCAACGGTAAACCAGAAAATGGCAAAGATACGGGCCGTCAGGCTGTTGATCATGTAGCGGATACCATCAGATACCCACGTCCACGCAGGGTTTTAAACCATGGGTGCCCATCCAGACGATCCGGGAGTTTACGACGCAAATTCGAAATATGCATATCGATGGCGCGGTCAAACGGTGTCAGGCGTTTACCCAGTACTTCCTGGCTGAGATGTTCACGCGAGACCACCTGGCCCAGGTGCTTCGCCAGCAGATACAACAGGGTAAATTCTGTGCCCGTCAGATCTAAAGCAACGCCCCCAAAGCTGGCTTCCTGACGGCCAGGGTTGAGCTGTAATCCGTCGACTTCCAGAGTCGGTGAGCCGTTACTTTCGCCCGCCTGCTGTTGCTCACTCCAATTTGAGCGGCGCAGCATAGCGCGTATGCGCGCGACCAGTTCACGATCGTTAAAGGGTTTAGCCAGATAGTCATCGGCACCCAGTTCGAGCCCCAGAACGCGATCCAGCTCGCTGCCGCGCGCGGTCAGCATAATCACCGGCGTCTGATGACGTTGGCGTAATTCTTTGAGGGTTTCAATACCGTTTTTCTTCGGCATCATGACATCGAGTAGCAGCAAATCGATGGTGTTATCCAGCTTTTCTAATGCCTGCTCACCATCGTAAGCAACCACTACGTTAAAGCCTTCCATTTCGAGCAATTCTTTCAAGAGTGAAGTCAGTTCACGGTCGTCATCAACCAACAAAATTTTATTCATTGTAATTACCTCTAGACGCAAAATACGTCATCAATTGCCGCTATTCCATGACTTTACGTACTTTTACAAGCACTGACGCTTGTTTGCAGCGGCAGGTTTAGACTGCTTTTCAATGATTCGCGATAAGCGATAAAGACTATAGGAGTTAGTGATGTCTAAGGTAGCTGCATTAGTTACGGCCTCGATGCTGACACTGAGTTCCGGTGTCGTTTTAGCGGATACCGCTAACGTGATGCCAGTGGCCCCTTCAGCTCACGACACCAACATGCTGGACAAGCCCCAGGAACGCAACACCATGTTCGATGGCGTTAATCTTACTGAGCAACAACGTCAGCAAATGCGTGACCTGATGCATCAGGCGCGTAAAGACTTACCTCATATCAATGTTGAACAGATGGAAACTATGCACAAGCTGGTTACCGCTGAAAACTTTGATCAGAAAGCTGTCAGGGCACAAGCCGAAGTTATGGCGCAGGAGCAGGTGGACCGTCAGGTCGAGATGGCCCGCATTCGCAACCAAATGTTCAATCTCCTGAGCCCTGAACAGAAAAACGTATTAAACCAGAAACATCAGCAGCGTATGCAACAGATGCAGCAACAGATGGCTGGCTTACAACCTACTTCTGCCCAGAAGCCAAGTAGTATGACTACCCAGTAATATCCCTGTTTTTCCTTGCCATAGACACCATCCCTGTCTTCCCCACCGAAAGGTGGGTTTTTTTTTTACGATATCCTAGAAAAATATCTATTTATAAACAGTGGGTTATAAGTTTCATAACGTTCACAAGCGTTTTCAAACTTTCCAGAGTGTGGACACTTTGTGGACGTTCTGCATCAGCCAACTCCCCCCTTTAACGGATTGAGTATAACGGCGTTTTGAAGATAGTCGGGTGCCAAGTGGGAATAGGCCATTGTCTGCTGGATATTGGCATGTCCTAGTATTTGCTGAAGAGCAATTATATTCCCGCCGTTCATCATAAAATGGCTAGCGAAAGTGTGCCGTAATATATGGGTCGCCTGACCGCGTGGTAGATCCGGCTTGCCGGTGCCGCGCGGGCTTTCAATATCACCCCGATGCATTGGAAAAAATACACCAAACATAAATTAAACATGCGCTGTGCATTTTCTAGTGTGGCTCGGTTGGTTAACGACGAGTGGTGGATCCGTCAACTTAAAGCGCAGCGCACCCAGTGGCGCGAATCCCTGCTAATTGCCGCCGGTGAAGTCAATTTGCAGAAATCAGGGTATGCCAGCAAGCAGGCAATCCGCGATGTACGCGCCCGCCGTCTGGCTAATATGGAATACCTGAAATCCCGCGAACTGGAGAACGTCGATACCGGCGAGCGTATTGACCTCATCGACAAGGTGCTGGCGAGTATTTCCAATCCTGAAATTCGTCGCATGGAGCTCATGAGCACCATTGCGGGCATTGAGAAATATGCGTCGAGCGTCGGACATGTTGGGATGTTTCTCACGATCACCACGCCGTCGAAATATCACCCTACGCGCATGGTCGGTAAAAAATCAGACCGCCGCGTTAACTTTAATCACCGTTGGGACAAAGAGGCATTTTCGCCAAAAGACGGCCAGCGCTATCTGGTGAAAATCTGGGGCAAGATGCGCACCGCCTTTAAAGACCAAGGGCTCAAAGTCTACGGTATGCGCGTTGTCGAGCCTCATCACGACGCGACGCCGCACTGGCACATGATGCTTTTTTGCGAGCGGTCTCAGCGTCAGGCTGTCATTGACATTATGCGCAGCTACGCGCTGAAAGAAGACGGACACGAACGCGGCGCGCAAAGCCAGCGCTTTGAGTGCAAGCATATGAACAAGGGCGGCGCGGCGGGTTACATCGCTAAATACATTGCGAAGAACATCGACGGTTACGCGCTCGACGGCCAGCTCGACCATGAAACCGGTCAGGCTCTGTCTGATACTGCCGCCGCCGTCACCGCGTGGGCGTCGGTCTGGCGCATCCCTCAATTTAAATCTATTGGCGTTCCCACCATGGGCGCTTACCGCGAATGCCGTCGTATTCGTGGCGTTGGCCTATCCGCAGATTTTGACGAGCTTGTAGAAGCGGTGAGAGCCGCAGCGGATGCCGGTGATTTTGCGGCATATATCGAGACGCAAGGTGGCGCGAACGTTCCGCGGGATACCCAGACCGTACGCACGGCCCGCCACGTTATTGACGAGCTCAACGAATACGACGAGGAAGTGCAGAAGGTTATTGGTATTTTTGCGCCACACCTCGGAGCCGATCACGTTCACGAGACACGCACGACTAAATGGCAAATTGTCGCTAAGTCTGTGGCCGTTGCCCCTCATCCTTTGACTTTAAAAAGCGCCTTCGGCGCGCCTCGGAGTCCTGTCAATAACTGTGGGGAGGTTCAGACAGGACTCGGGCAGAGTTTGCCCCCTACACCTTCTGAGTACGCCACGGCGGTGATGAAATTAGTTGAGCGCGGAGACGTCAGGTGCGATGAGCCGGACGTCGCCAAGGTGTTGGGAGACGCTGCCAGACGGCAATCACCATCGATTAATCATCAGCAACAAAGCTTTAATCCGTCAAAACCTCGTGAGCTGGCCCCATCGGCGCGATTAACAAAGGGTGAGCGTGCCCAAATACCCCAGATTTATCGGGAATTAGTACAGCATGGCATCACGCCTGAACGCTGGGAACTGGAAGTGCTGGCTCGTGGCGCAGCAGTATTTTTTGATGGCGAAAAGTTCACATATTCGGGTACTAATCAATGGCCAGAATTCGTTAACATGGGAGCGTAACAACTAGATACTTTGATGCCGGCCGGCAGCGGTTGTTAAGCGATCTTTAGGGGGAGTACCTAGAGTTTGCAGCTAGCCTTGCTGACCATAGCAGGGCAAATACGAAAAGATTTGAGGTTCTTTAGTAGGTTAAATGAGGTAAAGAGAGTGCTTGTGCGTGACATACGTCATAGATAATTTTGATGGCGGTTAGCTTTTAATCTATCTAGACCAAAAAAACTATAAGTTTTGTGGTTTTCTGCTTATAGTGTGCGCGCTTTTTGTGTCATAACTATAAGACTATAAAAATAATTACTAAAAGCGTAAAAAATTATCCAATCATCAGCAGCGTTATCAGGAGGCTCTTATGACTAATAAGCCGATGAGTCACTTATATGAAAAAATCAGCAAAGCAGGTTTCAACCGTGCTTTCATTAACAAAGTTCTTCCCGAGTGGTGGGATGAAGCTTTAGCTGATACTCCTTCTGGAAAACAGTATGCCAGCTTGCACTTGGCACGAGTTTTCAGTTTGGCTCCTGAGAGTCTCAAGGATAACGCAGAGGCTGTATGTTTCAATCTCGGAGGAAACCATCGCTTTAAGCATCGGGTTAACCTTGGAGAGGAAGATTTAAATGTTGCAACCGCAGTTGCATATTCAGCTGCCAGAATTGCAGCGGAGAATTTTAAGACCCCTTTTGACACATCAGCTGACTTGAACTGGACCGCCATTAGAAAGCAGCTCTTGCAACATGAAAAATGGGTTAGTTTGCCTGCCTTAGTTGGCTTCTGCCATTCAGTAGGCATACCTGTTGTATTCATAAAAAATTTCCCTGCCCATGCTTCAAAAATGGCTGGCTTAGCATTACAGGTCGCGGGACGCCCTGTAATAGTGCTAACTCAGGTAAAAGCTCACGGCTTCATGCTGTTTGATTTAGCGCATGAGCTCGGTCATATAGCGTTGGGTCATCTCAATGAAGCAAACGGTGGTGTTTTTGTTGATCGCAAAATTGACTCTGGAGCTACAGATAATTTAGAGGCCGAAGCTAACCGTTTTGCATTTGGGGTAATCAGTGGGAAAGAGGACTTAAGAATAGGTCCAAAAGGTGGCTACCTCACTGGGCCGAATTTAGCTCGTGCTGCTCAAGTATTTGGAAAAGAACATGCTGTGCATCCTACACACATAGCATTGAATTACGGGTACAGCATGAGGCATTGGGGCGTTGCAATAAATGCCATAAAAATTATTTGTGCTGAAGAGCCTTCTGATCAGGAAGTAGTTAAAGGATTGATGATGGAATCTATTGACCTTGAAACTATTAATGATGATGACTTAGAACTTTTAACGACACTATGTGAGGTATAGGTAGTGATCGTTCTTTCTGATAATGATGTTATTTTAAAATTAGCGCAGTGTGATTTGCTTCAGTTTTTACCTGAGATACTGCAAGAGAATCAGAATGATATTTTTGTGAGTCCGACTGCTCGTTATCAGTTATTGCCGCGCAATCCAGAGAAAGCGATAAAAAAATGTGGTAATCAAGGGATTTATGAAAATATCGGGAAATTCCTTGATACTGTCCGAGATATTGATGCCATTCAAGATGAAGGGTTGTTCAATTTACTCGGTGAGATACCGTATATAGATGTCGGTGAGCAACAACTTTTAGCTGCTTGTGTTGAAAACCCTGCTGCTCTTTTTATGACAGGAGATAAACGCTGTTTGCAGGCTGTTATGGATAATCAGACCATCATTGCGACTGTGCATACGCGATTGATTAATTCGGTTGTTACCTATGAAAGTGCACTCCTGCTATCGGTTAGATTGTTAGGCTTTGATAGGATTTATCAGCAATTACAGTCTAATCCAAGCCCTGACTCGATGCTTAAATTGGCAATGCATTCTAGTCAAAGTGAGGATGTTTGCGGTTGCTTCTTTTCATATACAAACCACCTTTATGATTATTTAGCTTTCAAAGATCGTTTGCCATCAAGGGCTGTATGAATATTAAGCTAATTACTGCATGCACTCGCATCAAAATGCATGCCTTTTATAATATAGTCATTACTTAACCGCGCCTGTGCTGGCGCGGTTTTCATTGGATCGGGCAACTGCATTAAAACCGACACATAAAGCGGGCAGGCGTGGCGGGGATAGCATTGCGCGCAAAGGATGTTTTCAGGTATTTATTCCCGCGCCTGAGAGCTCCGTGGTGAGGTTTTCACGCTTCACTGAGCATCAAGGCTTTTCAGGACGTAGCGTGCCACTGTGAGCCATGCAGCAGGCATTAAAATACCGCCCAATGAGTTGGCCGGCATTTAGCCGCTAGTGCTAGTTTTGCCAAGACCACTAGTCACTCTGAGAGACTGAGTCGTCACTTTGGCTGATAAGCCTCTCAACTATCGCTCGGCCCTTAGGAGTAATTACATAGAAAGGCATTGCTGGCTTGTTGCCTTCAACTATGTTGATCATTCCATCCTCCGCAAGCTTCGATACATAACGTGGTACCTGCCCAACCCCACTCAAGCCTCTAAACGAAAGCATCCGATCCAGAGTCATCCAAGTCCATTTTTTCTCATCTACCATCAAAACCTTGAGGATGTCTTGCTCCGCTTTGTTTAACATTCCCAATTTCTTCTGTCAGTAAGTCATACAGTTTATGTTTGAGATCATCCAACTCATCGTTTTCTGATTTCAGCATTTGCCCATTTTTGTGCAAAACCAAATCATTAAATGTGCCTGCACCACCAAAATGACTTTTTAATGCATACAGTACATCTACAGATTCCGAATCTAAATTTTCCCTCAAGTTTTCGAAACTCTTCGCAAATATCTCTTCATCACTTTCAGAAAATATTTTTACGATACTGTCTATTACCACCTTAATGTCTGAGATCACTTCAATCCTCTGTTACCTAAGATTTTAACCCCCAAATGTTCCTAGGGGTTATGTTCTAACTGCTCCGGTGCCAATGCCAAGGAAGCGATTGTTCGACCATGTTGATCGCAGAACTCAACTTCATAAGCCACTGCGAGTGAGCTGTGCACATCAATAACGGTACCTATCATGCCCTTGATTAGTCCTTCCTCAGGGATAGAATTCGCTAAAACAACAACGTCATAGGTAGAAAGTTTCATTCGGTTATAAGCCGCTTTTTGGCTTCTGATAAAGCATTGTGAAGCCAATCCAAACTTACCGCTTTTAAGCCAGTCCCAAATTCTACCTTAACCTCGTCTTTGCCATCTTCCTGCTGTAAAAGCGCTACGTACTGGTCGTCGCAATAGATTTCAGCAATCAAATTTTTATAGTCAACATCACTGGCAATAACAATTTTCAGCTGGTATTTATCGTTCATCATAGAGGCTCCTAAAACATCTAAAACCACTATCCTGACTAAATTTCGTACATTTACCACCATGCGATATTACTTAGAATCTACCAAATCGATTCCCCTCTTTCACCTTCACGTCAGTATCTATTATCCCATCTAGCACTTGTGACAGTTATAGACACTAACCAACGATATTCCGCTTTGCTTGTTCTACAAGCGCATGGAATTCATTGAAATCGAAACTCCATATTCTGCTCGGATCTGGGCAAGAAAAAATCTCAATACGTAAGCCAGTGTCAGGTTCATTAGACACTTCAGCGACTTGGACAGAACCTGAGTAGATTTCGTAAACAACATTGTCTCTATCCGGTACGCTAGCCAATTGCGCGGTTAATTTGTTCATTTTGGTGGCTCCAAGAATCCTATTAGCTTCCCTTGAAGGTCATAGCGTAAGCCTCGACCATCCGGCGCGATGATATCAGTGACCTGGCCAAAGCGACCAGTATTGTTCTGCAGAACAGTTTTACCAGCATCATTTAAAATATTGTCTACAATGCCTTGACCCTGCCCATTTATGGCAGCCGTATTACCTTTTACTGGAGGGAACATACTACCTATACGATTACCGTGTTTTTGAAGAGCACGCCCAGCTTGGGTCAAATCACCCTTATCCTTTAATTTTGCACTATCGGATAGCTGCTCAATTGTGAAACCGCCAATCTTTTGTGGTTGCGCAAGCTTCTCCAACTGACCAATCTCACTTGCCGCACCTAATCGACCAAGCCCCAGCCCAGCGGCAGCTGAGACGATAGCGATAGCCGATCCGGCAGTGGTCTCATTCAATACCTGATCATAGCCCGCCGGAGCATCTCCACCGAGTTGCTGCGCGGTTTTGGCGTAATCCTCAATGTTGCCATTGTAAACGCCCCCGGCGGCCAGCAAGCGCCCAGCGGCTTTACTGTTAAGCATTTTCGTTGCTTGCGCGTGTTGTTCAGGTGAAACAGAACCGTTGCCGTAATGCTCTCGCTGAGTCGGCGCAGCTTTGACCCCGTTTCTTTTGGCGACAGCGTATTCGTAAGCATTCATCACCTGCCGTATATACCATTCGTGGTACACATCAGACCGGTCACAAACCAAACCGCCATTTTCATCGACACGAAAAGGATTGTCGTACCAGTGCCAGAGTGCCCTCGGGTCAACGCCAATAAGCCAACCTAATTCAAGATTGTATTTTACTTCATCATAAATCGGGTCTGCATAACCCGCCTGAGCGCGTCGCCACGTTGGACTCTGGGAGTACAACCTTTCAGGCACATCAAACGGCTTGAAGCCGGATCTATAATTCCGTTCATCAAGGTCGTAATGTGTTTTCGATTGTTCTAAAGCGTGTTGCGGTGAGCAGATATAGGAGAAGTCTTCGGGTTTTAGTTCCCGTTCTATGTCACTGCCTCGGTAGAGTGTAAACATGATTAACCTGCTAATCCTTGCGGGTTTGTTGATCAAGTATTCATCATATTCCCATTTCAAACTTAACCAAAATTAATGATCTCCTATGCTGTGATAACAATTGCTTAGCATAGCTAATTAACCATGAAAAAAACCGCCAGAACTGGAGTTCAGGCGGCTTAGTTATAGAACACAACGCTTACAGAGCGTACTCAGTAAAGCGGATCACCTCCTGACCGACCCACTGATTTAATTCTTTCATCCGCTCCTGTAGCGGTACCAGCTCGTTACGCACAAATACCTTTGCCGCCTTCTCGACGTCACCAAAGCCGCCGGTGTTGCTGGGTATAATCCCCATCATCTGTGGCGGCACGCGGTGCGCGCTGAGCAGGTCGTCGCGGGTGGCGTTCTTGATGTTAAAAAAATCATCTTTGGTTGCCACTTCGCTTAGCGGGATGATTTTAATCGCATCGGGTTTACCGTTTGGCGCGTGGTAAAAAATGTTCCTGAAATTCCCGTCACCTTTTGATTTGCTCATCATGTCGCGCAGTGCAGAAATATCCTCTTTGTTCTGCGCGGGGTCGGTAACGTACATCACGTAACCGGCGTGCGCGCCGTTCTGGTAATACTTGCGGCGGTACAGCGTCGCCGACTCATTGAGCCATGCGCTGTTTAACGCGCTGAGATATTCGGGCAGACCGTACAGCTCCTGATTAATGTCCGGCTCCTGCAAATGGAAAACGCTGTCCGCTGCGAAATCGTGCGGCTTGGTGTAGTTTTCCACGAACCAGAAGACGCCATCTTCCAAGCCACGACGGGTATATTTCGCCGGAGAGGTTTCCAGTTTCAGCAACTGGCCGGTACGGCTTTTTCGTTGCTCCATAAACCCGTTGCCAAAGACAATGTAATCCAGCGCGTAGCGGCTGAACTGCTGCTGAGAAAGTAGCGGGTGGGGGATAAAGGTGCTGGCGAGAATGTTACGTTTTACGTACATCGGCGAGCTGTGGTGCACGGCGGCGCGCATACTCTTTGCCAGCCCCGAGAAGCTGACCGGCGGTTCGTACCACCTCCCGTTACTAATACATTCCACGTAATTGAGAATATCGCGGCGATCCATCACCTTGGCGGGTTCATCAAAGCGGAAAAACTCGCTCTGCTGCACGTTGCTGGTCGGAGTGAATTTCTTGGCCTTGCGTGATTTTTTGCTGGTCATATTAGTGCCATTCAATGGTGGATTTATATTGCTTGCCGGAGCCCGCCGTCAGCGGCTCATTGATGAGCGCGTGCATCGTCGCCCACGCCACGTCGGCATGGCTGGCCTCTTCGCTACGGCTTGCCACATAGGTGGACTTTGCGCCGCTGGCCGTCATGGTTTTGCGAATAGCCATAAACGAGGCGGTGATGTCGCTATAACCGGCGTCGTACTGCAAGCAGCCGCGATGAATGGTGTTTTTGGCTTTCAGCACCATTTCGGTTTTGATTTCGGGCGTGTATTTAATTTCGCGCGCCCCCGGGAAGAACTGCCGGACAAGCTGATAGACCCCCTGGCCGACGGTGGTCGCATCGATACCGATGTATTCCACGTTGTATTTTTCGGTCAGTGCCTCAATCGCTTTGGCCTGCGCGTCAAAATCCATGCCCTGCCACTGGTGGCGCTCCAGAATGCGGAAAATGCCGCCCTGCTGTTCAGGTGGGGCGAGCACCACGCAACCGGCGCTGTCGCCGCCGTTGGCCTCGGACGGGTCGTAACCAATCCACACCGGGTTATCCTCAAACGGGTGGAAGGCGTAAGGGTTGAAATCCTGCCATTCCTCTAAGCTGTCCACCATGCAGCCCTGTAATTCCTCAAACGGAAATACCGACGCCTTGTCATCGACAAACTCGCACATCAGCAGGTTTTGATATTCCGAGGGGCTGTACTCGAGCGAAAGCTGGTTGATGTCGAACAGGTCACAGCCCCCCGCCAGTGCGTCATCAATCGTGACAATCTGCCTCCACTGGCCGTCGGCACACTTGACGCCCTCGGCTAAATGGCTGTGGCTGAGGTCGAGCTGAATACGTTGGTCTTTGTTGCGCCGGCCCTTGTTAAAAAGCTCCCCCGACCAGAACGAATAGGCGCTGTGGGTCAGGCTGGAGGGCGTCGAGAAATAGGTGGTGCGCCATTTCTTGTGCAGCGACATCCCCGAGGCCACTTTGCGCAGCTCCTGAAACTTGGGGATCCAGAAATATTCATCGAGATACAGATTACCGGTGTAGCTCTGCGCCGTGCGGATATTGGTACCGAGAAAGAACAGGCGCGCCCCGTTCGGGAGCTGCATCGGGTCGCCTTTCAGGTCAACGTCAACCAGCCGCGCAAAGTCGATGATGTAATTTCTAAACACGTGCGCCTGTGACTTACTGGCGGAGATAAAGATTTGGTTACGTCCGGTTTTCAACGCATCGAGCAGCGCCTCCCGGGCAAAAAAGAAGGTCGCGCCAATCTGGCGGGACTTGAGGATATTGCGGATGCGGTGCTGCAAACCCGCCTGATGCCAGCCGCGCTGGTACTCAAACGCATCTTCCATAAATACGTCGCCGAGCTTGGCAATGGCTTCATCGCTAAAGACGTTTTTATCGACCTTCTTACGCTCTCCCTTGTTGCGGTTGGCGACCGCCGGATTGAGATCCGCCTCGCTGCCCGTGGACATGTAGCGGTTTACCCGCGCCAGTCGCTCAATCTGTCGGCCTAACAGGTCAATTTCTTTGAAGTCCTGCCCGTCTTTTTTGCTCTTCATCACAAGCTGGACGACGCGCGCCTCGATGCTGGTTTCAATGCGGGAAATCGGCGCTACGGCGTCCCATTTCTCCCGCTGCTTCCAGCTCTGCACCGTCGGTTTTTTAAGGCCGAGCGTTTCCGCAATTTGCGCCACGGAAAACCCCTGCCAGTAAAGCAAGGTTGCCTGCCTGCGCGGGTCGCTGATGATGCTTGTGCCGTTGTTGTCGTTCATGCTTTTGCCTTGGGTGGAAAGAATAAACGCCACGCTACGCACCGCAGCAACCCCGCGCATTACGGTGCTGTTGTATCAAAGATCGTCAGACGGCCATCGCTGGTCGTCGGGGCGCAAGCTCGGGAAACTGGCCCTCTCAGAAATACCCAACGAGTGGAGTCAGCAACATGGCAAAGAAAGTATCGAAGTGGTTCCGTATCGGCGTCGAGGGTGATACCTGCGACGGCCGCAATATCGAGGCAAGCGACATTCAGCAAATGGGCGCGTCGTTCGACCCACGTGTTTATGGCTGCCGTATCAATCTGGAGCACATTCGCGGCTTATTGCCGACCGGTGATTTTAAGCGCTTAGGCGACGTCGCCGAGGTGAAAGCCGAGCAGATTGATGATGATTCAGCGCTT
Source organism: uncultured Enterobacterales bacterium (assembly GCA_946478305.1). Lineage (GTDB taxonomy): Bacteria > Pseudomonadota > Gammaproteobacteria > Enterobacterales > Enterobacteriaceae > Ewingella. The sequence continues at coordinate 3,723 of CAMLBO010000030.1, read as the reverse complement.
AACGGTAAGTGGGCGCTGTTCGCCAAAATCGCCCCGACTGACGAGCTGGCCGCGATGGTCAAAGCCGGTCAGAAGATTTACACCTCCATGGAAATTCGCCCGAATTTCGCCAACACCGGTAAAGCCTATCTGGTCGGGCTCGCCGTCACCGATGACCCTGCCAGCCTCGGCACCGAAATGCTCGAGTTCAGCGCCCGCGCCAAGGTCAACCCGTTCGCCGGTAAGAAAGACCAGCCCGAAGACCTGTTCTCTGTCGCGACGCTCGCCGTGCTGGAGTTTGATGAGTTGCCGGACACGATGCTGAACACCTTCGCCGAGAAAATCAAAGGCATGTTCAGCGCCAAGCAAACCACCGACGACGCCCGCTTTACCGACGTACAGGCTGCGATCACCGTGGTGGCCGAGACCGTGCAGGCCGAGGGCGAGAGTACGGCGACGCGCTTCTCCCAGCTTGAACAGCAGATTGTGGGGCTGAAAGGCGACCTGACCGCCGGTAACGAGGCGTTTAACGCCCTGAAAACCTCGCTGGATAGCACCGAGAGTTTCAGCCAGCCGCGCCGCCAGCCGTCGCAGGGTGGCAACGGTGACGCCACGCACATGACCAACTGCTAACCGACCAAGGCCGGTAAACATTCCCCACTTTGACAGAGAGAAAATATGCGCACGAATACCCGTTTTAAATTTAACGCCTACCTGACCCGCCTCGCTGAACTGAACGGCGTCGATGTGGTGAACTTGTCCAAGAAATTCAGCGTGGAGCCGTCCGTTACGCAAAGCCTCATCACCACCGTACAGGAGTCGTCCGAGTTCCTGAGCAGCATCAACATGGTGCCGGTGGATGAAGTCGAGGGTGAGAAAATCGGTCTCGGCGTCACCGGCTCTATCGCCAGCACCACCGACACCGACGGCGGGAAGCCGCGCAAGACCGCCGACTTTATGGCGCTCAAGTCGCGTAAATACAAATGCGAACAGGTCAATTTTGACTTCCATATTCGCTATAACACCCTCGACCTGTGGGCGCGCTATCAGGACTTCCAAATCCGTTTACGTGACGCCATCGCCAAGCGTCAGGCGCTCGACTACATCATGGCCGGATTTAACGGCGTGATCCGCTCGGACGATTCAGACCGCGCGCAGTATCCACTGTTACAGGACTTGGCCGTGGGCTGGCTGCAAAAGCTGCGCAACGAAGCCCCCGAGCGCGTGATGGACGAAATCACCGACGAAGACGGCAAGGTTATTTCGGCCAAGGTGCGCATTGGTACGAAGGGCGATTTTGAGAACATCGACGCCGCCGTGATGAACGCCACCGATTTTCTGCTGGACGCGTGGCACTCCGAAGACCCGAATCTGGTGGTGATTTGTGGCCGTAAAATGCTGTCGGACAAGTATTTCCCCATCATTAACAAGACGCAGGACAACACCGAGAAGCTGGCCGGTGACGTTATCGTCAGCCAGAAACGCATCGGCAACCTGCCCGCCGTGCGCGTGCCGTACTTCCCTGACAACGCGCTGTTAATCACCCGCCTCGATAACCTGTCTATCTACATCATGGACAGCTCGCACCGCCGCCATATTGATGAGGTCGCCAAACTAGACCGCATCGAAAACTACGAGTCGCTGAAAGTCGATTTCGTGGTCGAGGATTACGGCTGCGCGGCGATGATTGAAAACATCGAGCTCGGTGATTTCACACCGGTGGTTGAGTCGCTTGCTCACGTCGAGAGCATTGATGTGCAGACCGACAACACCGACGGCAAAAACACCGAAGGCGAGGCGTAAACCATGCTGAGTCCCGCACAGCGTCACATGATGCGGGTCTCTGCACAGCAAGCCTCGACGCAGCGGAAAAGCGATCCGCTGCGTTCGGCACTGCCTTACGGCCAGATGCTGGTGAAGCTGCGCGGAGACCGCCTGAAACTGAAATCCATCCGTTCCGTAGAAACCAAAGCCGAGCATAAGCGCGCCATGCTGCCGTCGTATGCGCCGTGGGTGGCGGGCGTGCTGGCCGGTGATGCCGGTGAGCAGGACGACGTGCTGATGACCATGCTCCAGTGGACGCTGGACGCGGGCGATATTTCCGGCTCGTTTGACATGGCCCGCTATGCCCTGAAATACGATCTCAGCGTGCCGCATAACCAGCGACCCGTCGGTTATCTGTATGCCGAAGACGTGGCAATGGCCGCTATGCGCGCCTTTAAAACCGGTGAACCGGTGGCGGTTTCCGACCTGCTGACCGTCATCGAGATGACCCACGCCGCCGATATGCCGGACGAGGTACGCGCCAAGCTGCACAAAATCACCGGACTGGTGCTGCGCGCTGAACAGCAGCCCGCGCAGGCGCTGGAACACCTCGCCCGCGCAATGCAGCTCGACAATAACGCCGGTGTGAAAAAAGACATTGAGCGACTGGAGAGAGAGTTAAAACCGGCACCGCCTGCTGCACCGACCACGCCCAAAGCCGCCGCGAGCGTGCGTAAGGCCAAGCCGAAAACGGCACCGGCCAAGCGAGGACGCCCGCGCAAGGTTTAACTCTCCGGTTGTGAACAGAACGCGCCCCGCGCCGGACGGCACGCAGGCTGATGCAGGTTTTACCTTGTCTGACGCCTGCGTCCACCGTCCACCTATTGAGGTTTCAAAATGGACATTGTTATGACCGCAGCAGCGGACAGCGCCACGGTGGTTATCCCGCCCGTACCGGTTGCCAGTTCGATGATTGCTAACACGTTTTTCTTTCCCGACGTTGACCCCGCACAGGTCGGTGAGCGGGTGCGTCTGGGCCACGTCGTCACCGATGAGCGAATGAGAGCGGCCATTAAATCAGCCATGGCGGAAGTGAACGCTGAGCTGTATCTCTACCGCGAACAGCAGATCCGGGACGGACATAAACGGCTTTCAGACGTGCCCGCCGAGGAGCTCGACGGCGAAAGCGTGAAGTGTTTCCACTACCTGAGCGCGGTCTGCGCAATGACTACCGCCGTGATTTTTGAGCGCTATCGCAGCTATGACTCCAGCGCCAAGGGCGACAAAAAGGCCGAGGCGCTGGAGGTGTCGGTCGATGACCAGTGGCGGGATATGCGCTGGCACCTGTCGCGGTTGCAGGGTCAGGCGCGCGGCATGGTGAGCCAGCTCTGATGAAGGTTATCGCACAGCAGGGGGAGACGCTCGACGCCCTGTGTTACCGGCACTACGGGCGCACAGAGGGCGTGGTCGAGACGGTGCTGGCCGCTAATTTTGGGCTGGCCGAACTCGGCGACATTCTGCCGCACGGTACCAGCGTCGAGCTCCCCGATGTAGACACCGCCTCAACTTCTGAAACCGTTCAGCTATGGGACTGACGATGGAAAAAATCACCTCTTCGATGGCCTACGCTATCGCCACCTTTCTGGCTTTCCTCGGCGCGCTGACGCCGCAGGATATTGCTTTTTTGGTGGGTGCCGCCGTGGCCGTTGGCACCTTCTTTTTAAACTGGTACTACCGCCGCAAAAGCTACAAGTTGTTGGAGCGCAACGGTCTGACCCGAGGGGTTTACGATGAGCTCAATCGTTAGGCGTTGCAGCGTGGCCGTGGTGCTGGCGCTCGCGTTGATGCTGCCAGACCACCGCGCGGTCAAAACCTCCGACGCCGGTCTGGCGCTGCTGTCCAATCTGGAAGGATGCCGCCTCAATCCGTACCCTGTCTCTTATACACATCTGACGCTGCCGACGACTCCTTACGTGTAGA